>JAJUHH010000270.1 GCA_029267975.1 Clostridiales bacterium | reverse complement strand
CCACCGGATACCTTATAGACAGAATTGCCGAACTTACCGCCGGCATGAAGGATCGTATAAACAACGCGGACCGTAGGAATCTTTTTTGTGGGATGGATGTCAACCGGTACCCCTCGTCCATTATCACAGATTTCAATTCCGCCGTCCTTTAACAGTGTAACATCAATCTTCGTACAGAAGCCTGCCAGATGCTCGTCCACACCATTATCGATGATTTCCCAAATGAGATGATGCAGACCTCTGGGGCCGGTGCTTCCGATATACATACCGGGACGTTTTCTTACAGCCTCCAGACCTTCCAGCACCACGATTTGACTGCCGTTATATTGTTCCATGATATTTCCCCTTTTTTTAATTATTTCGTTCAATTCAATATCTTGTAGTTCAATATCTTTGAACCACATCCCATTGCATTATATCATACCGACTTTAAAAATTCCATACGTTTCAACAATCATATGTTCGCATAAAGAGGTAAGAATTTCGTCCTCTATCCCATTGATTTTCACTAAGGAATATTTCCTATATGTAAATTTTTTGTTATTTTTCAAAAAAGTGATTGAAAAAAAGCAAGAATGATGTATAATTAGGAGCAATAATTATTCAAATATTATTTATAATTGTCGTCAGTTATGATACCCCCTTTCGATGTTGAACGTTAGGGGGAATTCTTTCTTTTGTCCGAAGTGACGCATAAATTAGAATAATTTGAAATATTAATTTGAAAGTATATTTATACATTTTTTATATTGCATGTATCAACCTGGGATACAGGTGTGAATAGAATATAGATAAGATATAGGAGGTTCTGACTATGAAAAAACCGTTCGTTACCTTGGAACAGTTGCAGGAGATTACAAAAACCTATCCAACCCCCTTTCATATCTACGATGAAAAGGGAATTCGGGAAAATGCGCGAAAGCTTTACAAAGCATTTGCCTGGAATAAGGGTTTTAAGGAATATTTTGCAGTAAAAGCAACACCAAACCCCTATATTATCAATATATTGAAAGAAGAGGGATGTGGTGTCGATTGCTCATCTCTCACAGAGTTGATGATGGCAGAGGCCTTAGGGATTACAGGGGATGACATCATGTTCTCCTCTAATGCGACGCCTGCCGAGGAGTTTGTAAAGGCGGCAGAGCTCAATTCGATCATCAATTTGGATGATTATACACACATTGATTTTCTGGAGAAGACAGTCGGAATTCCCGAGACCATCTGT
The DNA here is from genome assembly GCA_029267975.1 of Clostridiales bacterium. Lineage (GTDB taxonomy): Bacteria > Bacillota > Clostridia > Lachnospirales > Lachnospiraceae > Mobilitalea. Next base: position 3,210 of record JAJUHH010000270.1, on the reverse strand, counting down.
TGTCGTTATAATCCGGGCGGCGTATTTAAGACGGCCAACGGAATCATGGATAATCCGGGCGATGCCAAGTATGGCTTCACCAAGGAACAGATGATTGACGGCTTTCGCAAGTTAAAGGAAAAGGGAGCTAAGATCTTTGGTATTCATTCTTTTCTTGCAAGTAATACCGCAACGGATGAATATTATCCGACCTTAGCAGCCATACTTTTTGAGCTGGCTGTTGAGCTAAAGGAAAAGACCGGAGCGGATATCAAATTCATCAATCTGTCCGGGGGAATCGGAGTTCCCTACAGACCCAATGCCAGGGCCAATGACATTATGGCCATTGGTGAGGGTGTAAGAGAAGCCTATGAAAGAATTCTAGTACCGGCTGGCATGGGAGATATCGCAATTTATACGGAGCTGGGCCGCTATATGCTGGCTCCCTATGGTCACCTGGTAGCCAAGGCCATTCATGAAAAGCACATTTATAAGGAATATATCGGTCTGGATGCCTGTGCGGTAAATCTTATGAGACCCGCCATGTATGGAGCTTACCATCATATTACGGTCATGGGAAAGGAAAAAGAACCCCACGATCATAAATATGACATCACAGGCTCTCTGTGTGAGAATAATGATAAATTTGCCATCGACCGAATGCTTCCTAAGATTGATATCGGGGATTTTATCGTGATCCACGATACAGGGGCACATGGTTATGCCATGGGCTATAACTATAACGGTAAGTTAAAGTCTGCAGAGCTGCTTTTGAAAGAGGATAAGTCGGTGCAGCTGATCAGAAGAGCGGAGACGCCGAAGGATTATTTTGCCACCTTTGATTTTAGTGACATTTTCAGTAACATTTAATATTCACAAAAGTAAAGAATATTTTAGATGTGTAGAAGATAAGATATATAAGTACTTGGAGCAGGCAATGGATGAAACATGAAAATTGATGACCGGAGCAAGAAGCGACAAGTAATAAAACCTTAAGATTTGGCAACAAATCATGAGGTTGACAAGATTCGGGCAATACGTTATAATACGTTGAATGTATTGTATATTGTATAAAAAGCAATATGGAGGAAGGGTGTTTTATGGTAGAAAAGAAGAACATATTGACTTATGAGGGACTACGACAACTGGAAGAAGAGCTTCATGATTTGAAGGTTAACCAGAGAAAACTCGTTGCACAGAAGATCAAAGAAGCGAGAGAGCAAGGGGATCTTTCGGAGAATGCAGAATATGATGCAGCGAAGGATGAACAAAGAGATATTGAGGCCAGAATCGAAGAAATAGACAAGATTCTGAAGAACGCAGAAGTCGTAGTTGAAGACGAAGTAGACGTCAATGTAATAAATATCGGATGTAAGGTAAGAATTTTAGATATGGAATATGATGAGGAATTGGAATATAAGCTGGTAGGTTCTACGGAAGCGAACAGCTTAAGAGGTAAGATTTCCAATGAATCTCCTTTGGGAAGAGCATTAATCGGAGCAAAGGTTGGCGATATCGTAACCGTAGATGCCCATGCCGGTACAATGCAGTATAAGATATTAAAGATAGATAGATCAAATTAGAGGTGAAATACATGGCTGATGAAAGAGTTCAGGCAGAGCAGGATTTAGGAGAACTGTTAAAGGTAAGAAGAGCAAAGCTTGCCGAGCTTCAGGAGAATGGTAAGGATCCGTTTAAGATCATGAAATACCAGGTAACCAATCACTCCGGTGATATTATTCATAATTATGAAGCGTTTGAAGGGAAATGCGTTTCTATCGCAGGACGTATTATGTCCAAGCGAATTATGGGAAAGGCATCCTTTTGTAATATCAGGGACGTCAAGGGCGATATTCAGGCTTATGTAAAGAGAGATGAAATCGGTGATGAGCCCTATGCAGAGTTTAAGAAATATGATATTGGTGATATTGTCGGAATTGAAGGTGAGGTATTCAAAACCCATTCCGGTGAGGTTTCTGTCAAGGTACAAAGCATCGTTCTGTTAAGCAAGAGCCTGCAGATACTGCCCGAGAAATTCCACGGCCTGAAGGATACAGATACCAGATACAGACAAAGATATGTTGATCTGATCGTAAATCCTGAGGTTAGGGATACTTTCATCAAGCGTTCTCATATTATAAGGGAGATTCGTAACTATCTTGACAGCAAGGAATTTATTGAGGTGGAGACACCCGTGCTGGTTCCCAATGCCGGAGGTGCTGCTGCAAGACCCTTTAACACCCATCATAATGCATTGGATGAGGATCTGCACTTACGTATTTCCTTGGAATTATACTTAAAGCGTCTGATTGTAGGCGGTTTGGAAAGAGTATATGAAATCGGCAGGGTGTTCCGTAATGAAGGTTTATCCGTAAGACATAATCCGGAGTTTACTCTGTTAGAGCTTTATCAGGCATACACAGACTACTATGGTATGATGGATCTTGTAGAAGACCTCTTCCGTACGGTTGCCACAAAGGTGTTGGGTACCACAACCATTACCTATGACGGGGTGGAAATCGATCTTGCAAAGCCTTTTGAGCGACTTACCATGGTAGAAGCCATTAAGAAGTATGCAGGTATTGATTTTGATCAGATTCCTGACGAGGCAGCTGCCAAGGCCCTTGCCAAGGAACGTCATATAGAATTTGAGGACAGACATAAGAGGGGCGACATCATCAATCTCTTCTTTGAGGAATATGTGGAAGAGCATCTTGTACAGCCTACCTTTATCATGGATCATCCGGTAGAGATTTCTCCTCTGGCCAGCAGAAAGCCCAGCGATCCGGATTATACGGAGCGTTTTGAGCTTTTCATCACCAGACGTGAGATGGCTAACGCCTTCTCAGAGCTCAACGATCCTCTGGATCAGAGAGGCCGTTTCGAAGCTCAGGAAGCACTGCGGGCAGCCGGAGACGAGGAAGCAAATCAGTTGGATGAGGACTTCTTAACAGCACTGGAATACGGTATGCCACCTACAGGAGGCATCGGTATCGGTATCGACCGTTTCGTAATGCTGCTTACCGACTCCTATTCCATTAGGGATGTGCTGTTGTTCCCCACGATGAAGAGCATGGATAATTCAAAGAAGACCTCTAACAATGTTTTAAATGTTGAGAAGCCGGTAGAAAAACCAGTTGAGAAGATTGATTTTTCCAAGGTGAAAGTAGAGCCTCTATTTGAGGAGCGGGTGGATTTCGAAACCTTCAGTAAGTCTGATTTCAGAGCTGT
>JAJUHH010000269.1 GCA_029267975.1 Clostridiales bacterium | reverse complement strand
GTGCTGTGTTCCTTAGACTATCTGAGGAACAGCTATCATAGTTACAGTCACAGCTCTTGTTGCTGCGGTTGCAACTACCGTCTGAACTGCTTTCGAATGCTCCCACAGGAATGTCAGGCTGAAGCAGGAAGGCAGGATGACCGCCAATGGAAAAATGCAGGGGAGCATGGTCGGTATTAATGACTCTCCACAAAGCAGTGATCACATTGTCCTCCAGGCGGTAGCCCAGCTCCAGGCGAAAGGCAAAGGGATACACCCTTCGGGTATCTTCCGAATCCTCTAAATAAAACCAAATTTCCTGATCCGACTGGCTTTTTAAATTAAATCTCATATCCCTGGCAAAGCCATGCTGGGGTAAGGAATAGGTCTGTCCCTGATAGGTGTAGGATTTATTCTTCAGGCTTCCCACCAGTGGAAAGAGGATAGGAGCATGGCGTTTCCAGTAAGCAGGATCTGCATTCCATAGATATTCTCTTTGGCTTTTCAGTTTTCGGATCGAGATAAGCTCCGCCCCCTGATCCTCCACCTGGATGGATATGATAGGATTGCTTAATGTATACAATGACATGGGTTAACCTCCAAAATGTGTAATCTAAACCAATTGATATTCATTTTATCACTTGCAAAAGGGATTGACAATGAAATTCAGCGTGCTATAATTGACTTATTCCAAATATATAAAGCGATGAAGAGAAGAGTACTGTGCAGAATATCCCAGAGAGAGATATGGATTGGTGAGAATATCTTGTTAGGAAGCATAGGAAGACCACCTCTGAGCGACCCCAATCCGGTCCGGTGATTCCGTTATCAATCTAATGAAGTTGAGTAATGTATCCTGCGAGTATCAGAAGAGAAGTACAGAGTACCTGAGTTATTGATACATCGAAGAGGATACGATTACTAAAAAGGGTGGAACCGCGACGTATGATATGCTCGTCCCTTTCGAATTGCAGCAGTGCAATCGAAAGTGAGAGCTTTTTTTATTGCATTTCATGCTGCAGTGCCGACCAGAGATTACGTCTGGTGTGTAGTAAGTTACAAAAACATAACTGTTCACACCCCATCAGTAGTTCGAGCTGAACCTCAAGTCCTACTAGGATGGGAATAGTGAATCAAAGTGTAGTAATCAGAATTAAGAATGGAGAGATAGTGATGAAGATTACATTAAAAGACGGCTCTTATAAAGAGTACGACAAAGCTATGAGTGTCTATGATATCGCAGCAGATATCAGCGAAGGCCTTGCCAGAATGGCTTGTGCAGGTGAAGTAGATGGAAAGGTTGTGGATCTTAGAACCGTAGTAGATCAGGATTGCAGCTTAAATATACTTACCTTTAACGATGAGGGAGGTAGGGCGGCATACCGTCATACCACTTCCCATGTTCTTGCCCAGGCGGTAAAGCGTCTGTACCCTGAAGCAAAGCTGGCCATCGGACCATCCATTGATACAGGCTTTTATTATGATTTTGATGTTGCCTCCTTTGACAGAGCTGCCCTGGATGCCATTGAAGCAGAGATGAAGAAGATCATCAAAGAGGGTGCTGATATCGTTCGCTTTACCCTGCCGCGTGCAGAAGCAATCGCATTCATGCAGGAGAAGGGAGAATCCTACAAGGTAGAGCTGATTGAGGATCTTCCTGAGGATGCTGAGCTTTCCTTCTATCAGCAGGGTGACTTTGTTGACCTGTGTGCAGGACCGCACTTAATGAGCACCAAGCACATCAAGGCCTTTAAGCTAATTTCCTCCTCCGGTGCTTATTGGAGAGGCTCCGAGAAGAATAAGATGCTGACCAGAGTATACGGTACCGCTTATACTAAGAATGCAGACCTTGAAGCATATCTGGCTCATCTGGAGGATATCAAGAAGCGTGACCATAACAAATTAGGTCGCGAACTGGAATTATTTACAACGGTAGATGTAATTGGTCAGGGTCTTCCCCTCTTAATGCCCAAGGGTGCTAAGATTATCCAGACCATGCAGAGATGGATTGAGGACGAGGAAGAGCGCCGCGGTTATGTTAGAACAAAAACACCTTTGATGGCTAAGAGCGATCTGTATAAGATCTCAGGCCACTGGGATCACTATAAGGACGGTATGTTCGTTCTGGGTGATGAGAAGGTTGACAAGGAAGTATTTGCCCTTCGTCCTATGACCTGCCCCTTCCAGTATTATGTATATAAGGCAAGCCAGAAATCCTACCGTGATCTTCCCCTTCGTTATGGTGAGACCTCAACCCTCTTCCGTAATGAGGATTCCGGTGAGATGCATGGTTTGACCCGCGTTCGTCAGTTTACCATTTCTGAAGGTCATTTGATTGTCAGACCTGACCAGATGGATGAGGAGTTCAAGGGTTGTCTTGACCTTGCAAGATACTGCTTAAGAACCTTAGGTGTAGAGGAAGATGTTACCTACCGTTTATCCAAGTGGGATCCCAACAACAAAGAGAAGTACATTGGAACTGCTGAGGTTTGGGAAAATACCCAGGATAGAATCCGCAAGGTTCTGCAGGAGCTTGAAATTCCCTTTACCGAGGCAGAGGGCGAAGCAGCCTTTTATGGTCCTAAGGTAGATATTCAGGCCAAGAACGTATACGGCAAGGAAGATACCATGATCACCATCCAGTGGGATGAACTGAATGCAGAGCTATTTGATATGTATTATGTGGATCAAAACGGTGAGAAGGTTCGTCCTTTCATCATCCACAGAACCAGCATGGGCTGCTATGAAAGAACCCTGGCATGGCTGACTGAAAAATATGCCGGTCAGTTCCCTACCTGGCTGTGCCCGGAGCAGGTAAGAGTATTGCCAATCTCCGAGAAATATCACGATTATGCAAGAAAGGTAAAAGAAGAACTGGCGAATAACAATGTTCTTGTAACCGTGGATGAGAGAGCAGAGAAGATCGGCTATAAGATCAGAGAAGCAAGACTTGACCGTGTTCCTTACCTCCTGGTGGTTGGACAGAAGGAAGAGGAACTGGGCGCTGTATCCGTTAGAAGCCGTTTCCTTGGAGATGAAGGCCAGAAGCCTTTAAATGTCTTTATCGATGATATCTGCAGAGAGATCAGAACCAAGGAAATCAGAAAGATTGAAGTAACAGAAAGCAACGAAAAGTAATTATTTATAATAATTAAGACATACCCTGTAGGGCAGATCTGACAAAGTCAGTCTGCTTACAGGGTATTTGCATAAGGGAAGGAGGCGCCCTATAGTGTTAAAGGAAAGAATAAAATCAGTGAATATGTTGTTTTTGCTTAAAACAGGGATTGGTTCTGCTCTTGCAATCTTAATTGCCAATGCCCTGGGGCTGGCTTACAGCCCTTCAGCCGGGATCATCACGCTCCTTACCATACAAAATACCAGGAAGGAGACCCTGACCCTGGCATTGAAACGATTGGCTGCTTTTATCCTTATGGTAGGCCTGACCTATCTGATCTTTCAAAGCATGGGCTATCAGGCGGTAAGCTTTGGCTTATTTGTTACCTGCTTTGTTGCTTGTTGTGTTTTGCTGGGTCTTAAGGATGCCATTGCCATGAATGCCGTGCTGGCGACCCATTTCCTTAATGAAGGCCATATGGAATGGTCCCTGATCATAAATGAAATATTACTCCTGGGGATTGGAATGGGGATCGGCATTTTAATCAACCTGATCATGCCCCGAAATAAGAAGCTGATCCGTGAGGAGCAGCTCCTTTTGGAGGAGGAGATGAAGCAAAGCCTTCGGGGAATTGGAAGGCTGCTGCGAAAGGAAGAGACAGAGCTTTCTTTTTACTGCCTGGAGGAGCTGATTGAGAGATTGCTTAAAAATGCATATGAAGAGGCAGGCAATCGACTGCTGACAGATACCAGGTATCTGATCTCCTACCTGCAGATGAGGCAGATGCAAATTGATGTTTTGAAGGGAATAACAGCTAAGGTCAATGCCCTGGATAATTTTCCAGTACAGGCTTTGGCAATTGCGGACTTTTTAGACCATATCGCAGCTTCCTTTCACGAGCGTAATAATGCGGAAGAGCTCTTACAGGAGCTTCTTCAGAGGATGGATCAATTTCGGATGGAAGCCCTTCCGCTTACTCGTGCGGAGTTTGAAAGCCGAGCCATGCTGTTTCAGATTGTAAAAGAATTAGAATATTTTTTGAATCTGAAACGGGATTTTGTTCTGGATTTGGAAAAGAAAAATATGAAGACCTATTGGGAGTAACAATCCCATCGCATAAAAAAGTTATCTCGTCGCATAATAAAAGAAAAAACAGAAAGAGGCCAATTCATGCAACGAAATAACTTAATGAACAATCCTTCTGAATCCCAGCAAAGGGATCAAGAGAAAAATGTAAATAAACAGCAAAGTAATCAGGATACTAACGCTCTGCAACAGCCTGTTCAGCCACAAGGAGAGCAAAATGCCGACAAGGATCCAAGAGAGGAACAAGAGCAGGATAACC
>JAJUHH010000268.1 GCA_029267975.1 Clostridiales bacterium | reverse complement strand
GCTATCTAAAGTCTTTCCATTGTTTGACCATTTTATTTCGAAATATTCAGGGTATACTGGTGATCACATATCTGCCAATGATGCAATAGAAATTTATACTAATGCCTTATAATACTCATATTTATATAGACTGTTTCGATTTATATATGTAACATCTACAAGCAAATATTTTAAATATCTTCTGGCAGAATAAAGATAGCCGCCATCTCTGGCGGCATAAAAATATCTTATGTGTTATTAAGCGTATGAGCCCAGAATAGCTAATAATCAATCACTTCTACTGTTTCCCGGCAATAAACACCCCTCTCAATACCTTTCCTTTCTCTATTCTATGCTTATTGTTACATGTCATAAGGAATTGCCTTATAAACCCGAATGTCCCTTCTAAGAATTCATTTCATAGAAAACATGATTGTCTCATATGATATAGCAATACGAAATTATTCCTTTAGGTGATATTATGGATTTTCGTTCAAGCAGAACATATCAAAACCTGCAGACCGCTTATCAGTGGGAAACATATATCAGCGCCACTTATTCCATCTTTGGTGATACTGCAAGGCAGGAGGGCTTCATCCAAATCGGTGATATCTTCGACCGAGTTATGCGCAATGAAAAAGAACATGCCAGGGTCTGGCTGAGGCAAATGAATCATGGTTCTCTGCCGGATACCTCTGAGAATTTACGTTACTGTGCGCAGCTGGAGCTATTCGCTGGAAATGAAATGTATCGGGATTTTGCCAGAACAGCCCTTGAAGAAGGCTACTATGATCTGGCATCTTTATTTAACGGTGTTGCTAATATTGAGCTAAATCATAACAACATATTCAATAAGTTTTTAGATGAAGTAAAAAATAACGAAGTGTTCTGTTCTGATGGACCAACTTTATGGGTATGTATGCAGTGCGGCAATATTTTAAGTGGAACCTGTGCCCCGGATATCTGTCCCATCTGCGGGGTTCCACAGAGCTATTATCGCTTATATGACAGTAATATCGATTGAAGCATGGATGATGAAAGGAGGTTGTCAGCATATTAGCTTGTCTTGCAGCCACAATATGATTATCAACCTGTGCAAGGCTTTCACGGTAATATCCATGGCAGCAAGAGGAAGTTTACTATCACCTATAATCCTCTTAGTCAATGAATTATGCCGGCTCAGGTTTCGAATACCGGATCCCATCCTTGATCATACCCCTTAACTGCTCCAGCATATCAAGTTCTACTAGCAACTTACCCATAACGATGCTCTCTCCCCTGGTAAGATCATTCCATCCAGGGTCTGACAGTCAGATCAGATTTTTTCAAATTTAATCCCATAATACTGCATTCTTTTAACATCTGTTTATGCTCTGCAAATGCACCCTGGACTGCCCATATTCCAAATCTTTTCACGATTATATCCCCCGCTGTGTCATGAGAAGCTCTATCTCATCATCATTCATTCCAATCATTGCCTCACGATGCCGGACTGCATTTGCTGATCAAGGTTATAAACGGCATGTCAAAAAGCCAGTTCATTCAATCTGCCAGGACCCAGAGAGTAGGTGTCTATGGTGTCTTCCTCTTATTTCTTTAAGGCTGCAAGGGCTTCCTTCTCAGTATCACCGTAGATAAACTTATATAATTCCACTCTGTTCTTCTCCCAGTCCAGAACAATAGGATAGGTAATCCCGTTATATTTCTTAGGGGCATCAAATGCGCCGTCCACCGGAATGCGGAAGGTATCTAAGTCTGTCATCCTGTTCTCAATAACTTCTGCCATTGCTTTTTCCAGCTGTTTTTGCGATAAATTCGTATTGACATAACTCAGACACTCTCTGGTGATGGGTAGAATTTTCAACATATTCTTCGGAGAGGTATAGCTTTCAAATATAGCCTTCAATGCTCTTTGCTGCCGAACGATACGGCCATAATCGTTATTTGCACCGCCCAGAGTCTTTACCTTTCTTACACGGACATAGCCCATCACCTGATTGCCGTTCAGATGATTAACACCTTCCTTTACATTTCGATATTTTTTCTTTGAAATGTAATTGGTTGTGTTAAGATACTTAGCTTCTTCCTTCCCCAGCTCAATGGTTACCCCACCTAAGAGATCAACGATCTTTTCAAACGATTCGAAATCTACTGACGCATAACCGTCGATTCGAACCTTATAATTTAATTCAACGGTTTCGATCAAAAGCTTGGCTCCACCCTTTGCATAAGCGGAATTAAGCTTATTGGATTTATAACCGGGGATATCTACATAGCTGTCTCGTAGCAGGGAGGTAAGCTTTAAGGTATCGTCCTTGGTATTGATGGAGGCTATCATGATGGAATCCGTATTTCTTGCTCCTCCGATTTTTTCAATACCGAAGATCAGATAATTCGTAACATAATCTTCCTGCCTTACACCGGCAACATGCTGAATGCCGCCTTCTTCCTCTAAGTCCTTGATCAGCTCCTCATTATTCATATTATTAAAGGCAAAGGTGGAGGCTGTTTTGTAGATCAAGCTGCGCCCTGGCTTGGTTCCAAGGATGATTACCAGCAGGACCAGTAGGGTCAGCGCTATGCCACCAGCGACTTTTAATACCTTATGCTTTTTCTTTTTCTTTGTTGGAGGTCTTTTGACCGGTCTTGGAGCCGGCTCCCTTTCCTCCTCTTCTTCATACTCTAATGCCTTCTCTGTGCCTTTGAGGGCTTCCTCTTCATTCATGATTTCAAGAACCTGCTGCTTTAGTAACTCTTCTTCGTATTTATTAGACATAATATCACCATTTTCATTTTAGTTTCAATCCTATTGCCTCACCCTTTCATTATTGACCATAATATGAAATATGTCAACTTATAACGAAAAAGATCACAAGGGCAATCATAATCCAAAGCAGCACTACGGGTATGGCATAGGATGATCTGCTTATGGCTATAATAAAAAATATATGATTTGAGGTGGCAGCATGATCGCAAAACACAACGCAACTACAAACAACATCCATATTACAAAGACATTTTATAAAAATCTGCTAAAAAGGTTACTCCAAGTGACCTGTACCATCCGTTTCTGGGACGGGGAGGAAGTAACCCTGGGGGATGGACCCAGTAAGTTTACAATTGTATTTTATGAACCACTATCCATATCGGAGGTGATATCCAATCCTTCCGTTACCTTAGGGGAAGCCTACATGCATAAAAAGCTGGATGTGGAGGGCAATATACGGGATGTGATCGAAGCCCTTTATAATAACCCTAACAGCTTCCTGCGCTACAAGGGAAAGCTGAGTAAGTTGGTTAGGCCCATCAATAATTCCCTTAAAAACAGTAAGGAAAATGCCAGCTATCACTATGATATCGGCAATGACTTTTATGCCTTATGGCTGGATAAAACCATGACCTATTCCTGCGGTTACTTTAAGACCAGTGAGGATACCCTGGAACAGGCTCAAATCAATAAGGTAGATCATATTCTAAAAAAGCTTCATCTGAAGAAAGGAAACACCTTGCTGGATATCGGCTGTGGATGGGGGCAGCTGATTATTACGGCAGCGAAGAAATATCAGGTCCATGCCTTGGGTGTCACCTTAAGCACAGAGCAGATGGAGAAAGCAAAACAGAGAATTAAAGAGGAAGGTCTGGAGGATCTTGTAGAAGTCCAGCTGCAGGATTACCGCCAAATCAAGAATCAGAAATTTGATCGTATCGTCAGTGTCGGTATGATTGAACATGTGGGAAAGGATTACCTGCACGAATATTTTTCAGTGGTGAATGACCTTCTGACGGAGGGAGGTCTCTCCTTATTACACTGTATTACCAGCCTGAAGGGGGGAAGCAACCGTTGGATCGATAAGTACATCTTTCCCGGTGGTTACCTTCCCTCCGTTACCGAGCTGATCACTCATATGACGGAAGAAGCCTTCCATTTGATTGACCTGGAAAGCTTGCGAAGGCACTATTGCCGAACCCTGGAGCATTGGGCGGATAACTTTGAGCAGGCAATGGATAAGATCACGCGAATGAAGGAGGAAGACTTCATCCGTATGTGGCGGCTCTATCTGAATGCCTGCGCAGCTTCCTTCCATACCGGTAATATTGATATCCATCAATTCGTCTTCTCCAAGGGTCTCGCCGATGATCTACCCTGGACCAGGGATTATATCTATCAATAATTCTGATGAAGGTCAACAGGATTTTTCATTGATTAATCGAATTAAAAGAGTCAGCTTTCTGTACTGACCTCATAAGTTAGACTGAAACTCTAACGCTTGCAGGTCAGTACATATGCTGACTTTTTCTTTCATCTATAGGTTATTGGGGAATAAACCTTTGTTACTAACAGCTTAAAACTTATGATGCAGGGCATAATTATCTGCAACCTTGGCCCAGTCGACTACTTCGAAGAACTCCTTTACATAATCGGCACGTAGGTTCTTATATTTCAGGTAATAAGCATGCTCCCAGACATCAATTCCCAGGAT
>JAJUHH010000267.1 GCA_029267975.1 Clostridiales bacterium | reverse complement strand
GAAAAAAAGAATTTTAGCAATAGCGATTGTTTTATCCATGATGTTTTGTTCTAATACTGCTTTCGCGAAAAGCGAAAACTCAGACGATTGGATAACTGAAAAACTAGCTGATTATACACCATTACAAAATCTACTTGCAGAATATCCAGATGCAATTAATATTAGTAACAAAACTTCTTATATATTAATCGAAACACAGGTAGATAACAGCGGTAATATTCTATCTAAAAGCAATAAAGCATTTGAAACATTGCATGAGATGAACACTTATGAGAGTAGCAGAATAAAAATTAATAAACTAAATCAATTGGTAGTGCCTAACACAGTTGGAGATGGTGGTACTACTTATACTTATTATTCAAAAATGAAAATCGGGTTATCAGAATATAAATATACTAGTTCCCGATTTTTTGTAGCTTGTGTTTTCCAATGGCTCACACTACCGGTACCAGGAACTTTTTCAACTCATAAGTTAAAAGGGGTTTTAGGATTAGCAGTTAATCCCCAATTATCAATGATTAATGGTACATATGGTGGAAGAATATCTTATACAAGTTCTTGGGTATATGGTACTCAAATCGGGTCTTCTAACTATATGCTTAACCACATTAATGGCGGCTTAAGTATTAAGGCAACAGGTACACAGGGAATTGGATTTTCTTTTTCTGTACCACATTATACGGGAGTAAATTATGAAATTGTGACAGCTATGGATGGTGTAATTTCCTGTGAAGCATATAAATCTAATCCTCAAGATAGTTATTGTTCAGCTTATGGAGAATACGCAAATGTAGGTACAACTCTATCTCTAGACAGTTTTAGTGTTAGCATTCCTGCAGGGATAAGTTTTGGATTACCAACTGTAAAAGAGGATAAATTTACTCATCAAGACGCTTTAGATATAAGATAGAAGGGTAATATTTATGAAGAACTCAATTAGAACAATAATATTTGGCTTTGCTCTTATGAATTTTAGTGCTTTCTTATTTTTGATGAGTAATTGGGGAATTTTATTTTATATCTTTATATTTAGTTTTGCACTTGTCATTCTAGGATTAATTATTAATATTAAAGATAATGATTAATTAAAATAAAATATTTAATAAAAACAGCAAAAGATAGCGTCAAGAAGTTTTTGTAAACTACTCATTGTATGTATAAATTAATTTTCAAACATTTCATATAGTTTGGCTTGAACTATTGCAAAACCTTAATATACTCTGGAGCCATATTTTTTATTATAATAAACACAATAACTGCAAACATAACGTTCCAGAGAGTCTTCATTCGGAAACTGTTCTTTACGATTAGTATTTCCTTTTAGGTTTTTTACTAAAGTTATCAATTATATTTGTTGTATATATACTTTTACGAATTTCTAACGGAAATGCGTAGAATGTAAAAACTTATACCTACCCAGCAAAAATATAAAGTGTATAATCAAATTTTTTATATAACATAATGGACTTATAAAGCAAAGTCAGCGGTGAATTGATGGTTATCAATGCACCGCTTTTTATCTATAAGAAACATATCCGTCATCTATGGAATCATAGCGGGGTTCAGCATCCAGTACCGGCCTGGTTGGCTCCAGCTGATAGTCATGGGTGATCATATTGTAATTATCAATATCCAGCTTGTTATGACCGGACTGAAGCATGTTAAAATCATGCCAGTCTTCTTCCTGTACCGAAGCAGAGGAGGATAAGCCACCGGCCGGATGGAAGGTCATCAGGTGCCGGCCTTCATCTCCGCGTTTAATCCCTGCTGCCATAGCTCTGATAATCTTCAGGTGTTCAGGCTTCTCAAGCTTCCTGTCTCCGCCCAGTACCCAAAGGAGATCTTTTCTTTCCTTATATCTTTCCCCAAGCCATTTGCCATATTGGAAGGCATTCTCTTTGTTAAAGATCTCAGGTCCCTTCCCCCAGGCTTGATTATACTTATCTCCCCAGGTGGGAAGAAATGCCATGTAGAGATTATGCTCTTCTGCAAGGTTAAGGATATAATCGATATGATCCCAATAGGAATAGCCTCCGGACAGGTCAGGCAAGGTCGGATCATAGTTGCCGTCCCCGTTCTTTAATAAAGGTTTTCTTCCGTAGGCACTCGTTGTCTCCAGTCCATCGGGTTCCGCAAGAGCAACCACCTGAATGACATTGAATTTTTTCTGCTGCCTGTCCTTTAAGTAAAGCTCTGCCTCTTCCCGGGTGAGTAGGTGAAATATGCTCCAGGCGGTATCTCCCAGCCAGAAAAACGGAGTACCATCTTTCAGTGTTAAAAACCTTCTGTTATGGCTAACCCTTAAGTATTGCATACCCACTATAATCTTCTTATGATGATTAAGTTTTAAAGCAACCTAGTTCGTAAGCTTATTAAATAAATCTTCAAATATATAGTCTCTTTCAATTCTTTGAACCTGAAGGATAAAATGTCTGGATGGGTCATAGCTATAGGTATCATCGAAGGTGACAATGGGACTATGTACCAGGTTAGCCTCCATCCATTCCTCGCCGCCTACAAGCCATGCAATGGTAACGATATCCCAGATTTCTTTACTCCATACCTTTCCGTAATTATAGAAGATTGCCTCCTCACAGGTAATCTTATACAGATAATCACAGAGTTCGTTCTTGCCCTTTAAGTAATGTCTTAATTCCGGCTCAGTGGTAAGCAAATGTGAGGTAACACCCATGCAAGGAATCTGCACCAAAGGCACTCCGCAGTCAAATACAACTCTTACCGCATGTTTGTCCTGATGACAGTTAAATTCACGCGTATTCTTCCAGCCAAAAGAATGACCTCCCAACCACACAACAACAATTTTATGAATAATCTCAGGATTTAATAAGATTGCAGAAGCAACATTGGTAATGGCTCCGATGGCAACCACATATAGCTTCTTATCCTCCGGCATCTCCATGGCTTTGCTTACCAGATCCTTCGCAGCTTCTGAGATGACCGGTGTTGTAGCATCTGGCAGATATTGCCTGGAGCCGCGATAGATTTTGTCCAGCATATCTTCCCGTTTTATAAGGGTAAGAATGTTTTTTATCTCATCAAAGCTTTTCTCCATGCCTATCTCAGGATTCTCTGCCTTCTTATTGGAGAATGGAGCTGCATAAATTGCCTTTACATTCAGCTTATCCTCTGATTTTAAAGCATAGGCAATTGCATATTGGTCGTCGATCTCGTTATATGCATCCGTATCCAGGACCATATCGATCCGACCCTCCGGTCTTTGTAAGCTGCGAATAATTGACATGTTCTTTTGTAAATCCATAATATTACCTTCCCTTCTTATTTTATCTTTTGATATATTCATTTACCTCATCCAGCTTGGGGATCGAGGTCTGGGCACCGCTTCTGGACACCACAATGGAGGAAACGATATTGGCAAACTTAATTACCTCTTCCAGAGGCTCTTCCCCTAGAAGCCTGCTTGCAACTGCAGCTATAAAGGTATCTCCTGCTGCCGTAGTATCCTTCACCTCTACTTGGGGTGAGGGTATCAGAACAGCCCGGTCTTTCTCCACGAGATAAGCTCCCTTCTTCCCCAGGGTAACGATCACCGTCTTAACGCCGGCTTGTATCAGCTGTCTGGCCGCCCTTACGATATTCTCCTCGCTATCCGTAGGGATGCCGGTCAATGCCTCTAGCTCTGTTTCATTGGGCTTAATCATGTCAAAATGCTGAAAGAAATCCTCGGGCAGGGATGCCGGTACCGGAGCAGGATCGAGGATGACAATCTTACCCAGGTCTCGGGCCTTCTTTGCCGCATATACTACTGTCTCCAGAGGAATCTCCATCTGCATCATCAGGATATCACATTCCTGTAGTTTGCTGATATTCTCATCAATATAATCAGGTGTTACCTTGGCATTGGCTCCGGGAAGTACGATAATACTATTCTCTCCTTGGTCATCCACACTGATTACGGC
Source organism: Clostridiales bacterium (assembly GCA_029267975.1). Taxonomy (GTDB): domain Bacteria; phylum Bacillota; class Clostridia; order Lachnospirales; family Lachnospiraceae; genus Mobilitalea. The sequence goes on along the minus strand of JAJUHH010000267.1, from coordinate 522 downwards.
CATTCCGCTGTAACAATCTGTTCTCTTCCTTATTGTGTCTGTATTGACGCCGGCAGTCTTAAGGTTGCCCACCAGTACATCTGCATAATCATCATTGCCTACCATAGCGATCATAGAGGTCTGAGCGCCTAAGCATGCCGCCGCATATGCCTGATTCGCTCCTTTTCCTCCTGGGATATAGCTGGGACCTTCTCCATAAATGGTCTGTCCCGCTTTTACCATATCCTTTACCTTAATTACAATGTCCATGTTCATGCTGCCAATCACCAGTATCTTATTCATCCTTACCCTCCAGATAAATTCATCTAACGATGTTGCTCTTCCTTCATAATAATGGATTAATTACTATGATACTAGCTTAAATCATGAGATATCTATATGCAATAGACAGGTTGTTAACTATATTGCTGAAAAGATGTTTTTTATTGCTCTTATTTTATTGCATTTGGTAAAAGCAATTTTCGTTTATGTTTTTACGTTACAGAGGAGCTATGACCATATACACAGTAAAAACAGAGGTCT
>JAJUHH010000266.1 GCA_029267975.1 Clostridiales bacterium | reverse complement strand
GATTTTAATTATCTTCTTCCCATCAGTACAGATGAATGAACATAAAACAAAGCTTTGCAAGAAACATACGATAGTATTGTGCTCCCATATTGTGGAGGAGCTTAACAGGGTTACAAAACGCATATTTGCTCTAACTTGACTGCTCTTGTTATATGCTGTATACTTACTGTAAGGTTAACATTACTTTACAGAAAAGGGGTACTACATGAAGAATCGATTAAAAGAGCTGCGGGAAAGCATGAACCTTACGCAGGAGCAGCTGGGTGAGCTGGTTGGCAGCTCCCGACAGGCGATTATTGCTATCGAGACCGGGAAATATGAGCCTTCCATTTGGCTGGCCTATAATATTGCGAAGGTGTTCGGCCTTACCATAGAAGAAGTATTTTTATTTGATGAGAGCATACAGAAATCAAGAGCAGAAAGCAGCAGAGGGAGGAATAATCATGGCATTGCGACAGCTTCGATTTAACGATGATGAGATTCTTAGAAAGAAGGCTAAGGAAGTAAAAGTAGTTGATGATAAAATCAGGGAGCTGTTGGATGATATGATGGATACCCTGCATGCAACGGAGAATGGAGCTGCTCTGGCAGCAAACCAGATCGGTATACTGAAAAGGCTGATTGTCATTGACTATGAGGGCCAGTATTTAAAACTGGTAAATCCCAGAATTGTCGAAGCCAGCGGAGAACAGGAATGTGTGGAGGGGTGCTTAAGTTTTCCTAACCGCTATGGGATTACAAAGCGTCCCCAAAAGGTTACGGTTCAGGCCCTCAATGAAAATGGGGAAGAGATTACGATCGTCGGTGAAGATAATATGGCAAAATGTCTCTGCCATGAGATCGATCATTTGAACGGTGAAGTATTTATCGATAAGATGATAGCAGAATATGTTCCGGAGAGTTAATAGGAATTTAGGTTCATGAATCCGTTAGTAATAAGGAAGGAAAGGTCTTGACATTTCAAACATCCAGTGATAGAATGTGAAAAAATGTAAGAGGCTAGGAAAAGGAATAGTAAGGGTTGTTGGATTAACAGGAGTATCCTTAGACACACCTGCGGCAGAGAGAAGATGGTTGGTGCGAATCTTCATGAAGATAACCCCGAAGGCGCCTTGGAGCTTTGGATTGAAAGGGTAGGCCCAAGTAGATACCAACGGAGATCCACCGTTATCACAGGAAGCGGCATAAAATATGTGCTGTATGAGAGCAGATTCTGACACCATATCAGATCTGAAATTAGGTGGTACCACGGACAGTAAGTTCGCCCTAAGTGAAAGCTTAGAGCGGACTTTTTTATTGTATTTTAAAATCCTCAGAGTTTTCCAGAGGGTAAAAAATGTTATATAAAATAGTAAGGAGGCAGTAGTATGAGGAAATTGTCCATGGAGGAACTTGTAGCATTCTGTAATCAGTATGGCTTTATTTTTCAGGGAAGTGAGATTTATGGCGGGCTGGCAAATACCTGGGATTATGGCCCCGTGGGGACAAGGTTAAAAAATAACATTAAGGATGCCTGGAGATATTACTTTATTCAAAAAAGGGATGCCAGCTATGAGATTGATTCGGATATCCTCATGAATCCTACGGTTTGGGAGGCCAGTGGGCATGTATCAAGCTTTACGGATCCGCTTCTGGACTGTAAGGAATGTAAGAGCAGACATCGGGCGGATAATCTGATCAGCAGTTATTCTGCTGCTGTCAATGTGGATGCCATGACTCAGCAGGAGATGCTTCAGTACATTCAGGAGAACAAGGTTCCATGTCCAAGGTGCGGTAAATCTAACACACAGATATCAGGCAATTTAATCTTATGTTTGCCACGGAACGTGGAGTGACCCAGGGCAGTACCAATCGAATCTATCTGCGGCCGGAGAATGCCCAGGGAGAATATGTGAACTACCTCAATGTCATGAGGACAATGCGGGCAAAGCTGCCCTTCAGTATCGGGCAAATCGGAAAGGCCTTTCGTAATGAAATAACGCCGGGGAATTTTACTTATCGCACCATTGAATTTGAGCAAATGGAATATCAGACCTTCTGTAAAAAGGGAAGCGATGAGGAGCTATATGAATATTTCAAGGAATACGGCATGGAATTCTTTGAATTCCTAGGACTTAGCAGGCAGCACCTGCGCTTCCATGATCATGAGAAGCTGGCCCATTACGCTAAGGCAGCCTGTGATATTGAATATCTGTTTCCCTTCGGATGGGGTGAGATCAACGGTACCCATAACAGAACCGACTTTGACCTGACCAGACATCAGGAATACTCCGGCAAGAGCTTGGAATATTTTGAGGAACAGACAAAGGAAAGGTATATTCCTTATATTGTGGAATCAACCTACGGACTGGACAGAATCTTCCTAGCGATCCTCTTTGAGGGCCTTGTAGAAGAAGAACTGGAGGCAGGGGATACACGTTTGCCGCTTAAGCTTTCTCCTATGCTTGCCCCTATTAAGGTCAATGTATTGCCCTTGATTAAGAAAAGGCACGGGGATAGGGCTACTGAGATCTACCATATGCTGCAAAAACATTTTATGAGCAGCTATGATGATGCCGGCAATATCGGTAAGCGTTATCGCCGGGGAGACGCCATAGGAACTCCCTTTGCGGTTACCATCGATGACACAACCCTGGAGCATGGCACTGTAACGGTGAGGGACAGAGATAGTATGCGGCAGGAGCATATACCGGTGGATGACTTGGTAAGCTATCTGAAGGGCAAGCTTCATTATTAAGCACACAGGATGAAAATTTACAAAATGCCATTATGCATAAAAATGAAATTATATAATAAATGAAATGGAGATACAGGAATGTTTGGGCGATTTTATTTGGCAGACCGTTGTCGCGGATGGTAAATTATGCTAATATTTATGATAGAACTATCTACAATAGACAATTATAAAAAGAAATGGGGGGCAAAACTATGGGATATAAAGAAATCAAAGTGATTAAAAATAATCCAAGCTTGCAGGGGATGGCAGCGATGATACCGGATGTGGTTTATTCCAAAGTTGGAGATACAGAGTTAAAAATGCAGATCCTGACACCCTGGCAGGTACAAGAGGCCAAGGAGCAAACTGCCTATCCCTTGATTGTATTTGTACAGGGAAGTGCCTGGACCTTTCCGAATGTGTATTATCAGCTGCCGCAGCTTGCTCAGTTTGCCAGGGAGGGCTATGTGGTTGCAAGCTTAACCCACCGAAATTGTCTGGAAGGACATCCGTTCCCGGCCTTTTTGCAGGATGTGAAGACAGGAATCCGCTTCTTAAGAAAGCATGCTGCCGCGTATCAGATAGACCCTGACAGGGTGGGCATCTGGGGGACCTCCTCAGGCGGTAATACGGCACTGCTGGTGGGTCTGACAGGGGACGACAGCCGATATAAGACGGAGGAATATACTGAGTATTCCGATGCAGTTAAAACAGTGGTAGATTGCTTTGGGCCTACAGATCTTACTTATGTAATTGATCACATTGATCAGATTGATATGCCAGATATGAAGAAGATATTTGAAGGCTTAAGAGGTCAGGATACGCCTGAGAATATTAAGAGGCTGCAGGACATCAATCCTGTGAATCATATACAGGAGGGAAAGGTATATCCACCCTTCCTAATTCTGCAGGGTAATCAGGATACCTTGGTAGAATATGCTCAGAGCGAACTGATCTATCACAGGTTGTCGGATGCCGGGGCAGATGCAAGCATGGTATGTGTGGATGGGGCACCTCACGAAGGCTCCTTCTGGAGTAACGAACTGCTGGGGCTGATCAAGGAGTTTATAGATACAAGACTTTAGACTTAAGAATTGAAAGGAGTGTTTCTGATTAATATTATTAAGAAGATATTATTTGGATTACATATTTTTGTAGGCCTTTCTTTTATTAAGCTGACAACACCTACTCAGCGATGCTTTGAAAGAATAGTGTAATTTGTTTTGCTCCTGGCGGATTAATAAACCTGGACCATTCCTGGTTATTCGTTGTGTCAGGAGCTATTATTTTTTTAAGGTAATCGTTCTTCCCTCAGACTGAAGGAGCTTCTCCTCTTTCATCTTCCCGATTTCCCGCATCATGGCACTTCTGTCAGCAGCCAGATAGTCTGCCAGTTCAGAAAAAGACATCGGCAGGGTAAAGGACAGGGAGCCTCCCTGCTTGCTGCAGTATTCAAAAAAGGACAGCAGCTTATTGCGAAGGGTGCGCTGGCTTAGGATATCGATATGCATCAGGGACCGTTTCCCGTAATGGGTGAGAAGCTGTTCCTGCAGGCTTATCACCCAATCCTTCTCACCTTTCATGATCTCCCTGCCATCAAGCAATGCCAGGGTACATTTGCTGCCGGCATACAGGTAATAGGAAGTTCCCTCCGGAATCGGCAGGATGCGGTTGCAGAAGATATCGTTCTCCTCAAAGTAATCCAGAATTCGCCTTTGAAAATCCAGATTGATGTTGGCAAGGAGGGCCGTGCCCCTCATAACGATTGCCATGGTATGG
>JAJUHH010000265.1 GCA_029267975.1 Clostridiales bacterium | reverse complement strand
CTGGAGCTGGATTACCGGGCGGTTGATTGCGGTATGTGCTATGTGGTTCAATGCGAGGATGGCAGCTTCTTTGTGATTGACAGTGCTCATATGAATTCCACCAAGGATCATATCAGAATATATCAGCTTCTTAGGCGTCTTACTCCTCCGGAGAAAAAGATCATCATCGCCGGTTGGTTTTTCAGCCACGCCCATCAGGACCATATCTGCAAGTTCATGGATTTTATAGAAGCAGATTTCAAGGACTGCATCATAGAAGGCTTGTATTATAATTTCCCTTCCTTATCCGCTCCGGGCTGTGAGAGACTAAGTGAAGGGGATATTAAGACGATAGGTGAATTCTTTGCTCTTGTGGAGAAGCATTCTGAAATACCCAGGTTTAAACTGCATACCGGTCAGCGATTTTCCATCCGTAACCTGGAATTCGAGGTATTAGCTACTCACGAGGATATGTATCCCAAGCCGCTAACCCGCTTCAATGACACTTCTACGATCCTTATGATGACGGTAGACGGATGCCGGACCCTATTCCTGGGTGATTCTAATGTTGAGGAATCGACCATTCCGCTAGCACGCTATGGTTCCTATCTAAAATCAGATATTGTCCAGGTGGCCCATCATGGCTTTAATCACTCCAATGTAGGAATATACTTCTGTGCTGAAGCGAAGGTTGCCCTTTATCCCACTCCGCTCAGTAGATATAAGGCCGATCGGAACAGTGAATCCAATAAGGTGATCCATCGTATCAGTGAAGAGATCTACATTGCCGATTGTGGAACGGTTGCCTTAAAGCTGCCCTATACTCCTCATACAGCCCTTGTCTACCCAAAGGAAATCGAAAATCAAGAGGACATCGATAATCAAGAGGGAATTAGCAATCAATAGGACATTGATCATCAAGAGGAAATTGACAATCAAGAAGACATATGCCGGTAATGGGGAAGAAGCAGCTCAAATAATATAAAAGATTTCATGTAGAAGTGACTTGGTTTAATAACTGTAAAAGAATAGAAAACTGTAAATGAATAAACATAACAACCTTAGAAGAAATAGGAGGATATCAATGGACTGCCTTAGAATACCTGACTATGTACGGGTGATCACAGAAGATACTTCAGCTCTCATGGAAAAGAAGGGGAGCATGTTCGAATATAAAGATGTTCAAGTGGACTTTACTGTAAAAGAAAGTCTGAATATAAGTCTTACAGCATTGAAAAGTGAAGTAAGGTTTGTTCTTTGCCGTTTTAATGGAAACTGGCCCCTAGGAACAAGGTTCTTAGGAGATGTACTGGAAAGATCCTATGGTAATCTTGCCTGGAGAGGAATAGAACCGGAGAGAGTAATGGCATGGTATTTCTGCGCATCAAACGGAGAAAGCAATCAGGCTTATGGAGTAAAAGTACGTCCCAATGCCCTTTGTTTCTGGACCTGTGACGGAGAAGGCATCTCCCTCTGGCTCGATGTCAGAAGCGGCGGTATGGGAGTGATATTAAACGGAGCTAAGTTAGAGCTGGCTTCGCTTGTCCAGGATAGCGCAGAGAATGTGAATACCTTTGAATTCCTTACTGAGTTCTGCAGGAAAATGTGTGATGATCCCATCTTCCCCAAGGAGCCTGTATATGGAAGCAATAACTGGTACTATGCCTATGGCAACAGTTCAGCAAAGGAGATATTGGTAGATACTGACCTCCTCTGCAGCCTGACAGAGGGGCTGAGCAACAGACCCTATATGGTGATCGATGACTGCTGGCAGGAACTTGCACGTATCGCCGGTAGTGCACAGGGACGTCCATATAATAGAGGAAATGAGCTCTTCCCGGATATGAAAGGACTTGCTGATGAGATCAAAGCGAGAGGTGTTCATCCTGGAATCTGGATGCGATCTTTAAAAACTGCAGAAAGGTTTATTGATCAGGATTTTTTATCTCTAAGAGAGAAAAACTTTATGGATCCATCCGTACCTGCTGTACTTGAGCTTGTGGCTGAGGATATTGAAAGGATGACCGGTGAGTGGGGCTATGAGCTTCTGAAATATGACTTTGTGACCAGAGATATCCTGGGAGCTTATTATCCTACCCATGATGCAATCATTGCAGCCAATGGCTGGAGCTTCCGTGACAGGAGCAAAACCTCAGCACAGTGTATTAAGGACTTATACAAAACCATATATGAACATTCCAATGGTGCCAATATCATCGGCTGCAATGCCATCGGACATCTGGCAGCAGGATATATCCATATCCACAGAAGCGGAGATGATACTAGCGGTAGGGTTTATGATCGCAGCGTAAAAATGGGAATCAATTGTCTGGCCTTCAGACTGGTACAGCATAAGACCTTCTTCCATGCAGACGCAGATTGTATCTGCATTACTGACCGCATTCCCTGGGACAAGAACAAAGAACTGATTAAGCTTTATGCCAACAGCGGTACGCCTTTCTTTACTTCCGTTGCTCCGGAGGTTGTGAATGATGAGATAAGGACGGAGCTGAAGAAAGCCTTTGCTTTAGCAGCCATTCAGAAGGAAAAGATGGAGCCTCTTGACTGGATGGATACCGTAATACCCGAAAAGTATCTTGTGGATGGTAAGTTATTTGAGTTTAAGTGGATGCCGGACTACGGTAAAGAGTGGATCATTACCGGATAAGAAGCTTCCTTTCATTTAATTAGATTGGAGATATATGAAATGAGATACGAAACCTTTGATTGCAAAAATGAAAATTCACTGGAAAATGCTAATCTACAATTATATTTGTTAGACCATAGTCCAGAAATAGACATTCAAACAAGACCCATTATCCTCATCTGCCCAGGCGGAGGCTATGGTTTCACCTCTGACAGAGAAGCCGAGATCATTGCCATGCAGTTTCTATCCATGGGTTATCATTCTGCAGTTTTAAGATATTCCGTTGCACCAGCGGTATTTCCTACCGCACTGCTTGAGCTTGCAAAGTCAGTTGCCTATATCAGAGAAAATGCAGCGAAATTTAATGTTAACCAGAATCAGATCATCTTATGTGGTTTTTCCGCAGGCGGGCATCTGGCAGCCAGCTACAGCGTATTCTGGAATCAGGATATTGTAGGAGAAAAAGCAGGTGTAGAGAATACTGAGCTTCTAAAGCCAAATGCCCTGATCTTAGGATATCCTGTAATCACCTCCGGAGAATTTGCTCATAATGGTTCCTTTCAGAATCTCCTGGCTGATGCGTACGAGTCTAAAAAAGCAGAGCTGTCTTTAGAGAAGCTTGTTGGACCACAGGTACCTAAAAGCTTTATTTGGCATACCTATGAAGACCGATTAGTTCCTGTTCAAAATTCCATGCTCTTTGTGAATGAGTTGATTAAGAATCAGATCCCTGTAGAGTTTCACATGTTTGAAAAAGGTGGTCATGGACTTGCTCTGGCAAACAGATTGACCAGGTCACCGAGAGGCAGTGGAATGGAAGCATCTGCAACAGTATGGATTCAACTTGTCCATACCTGGATTGAAAACTTTATGAATGATTAAACAGATAGCAAAGGATAGAGCCGTAAGGATAGAGCCGTGGAGGTAGAAGATGATATTTAATAAGTATGACAGAATTGTATTTGCAGGAGATTCCGTAACAGACATGGGGAGCGCACAGCCCATAGGCGAGGGTCTCAGTGATCATGTTGGAAGAGGCTATGTGCGAGTGCTGGAGAATATGCTTGCAAGCTATTATCCGGAGATTCCGCTGCGTGTCACCAATTCAGGGACAAGCGGCAATACCAGCAGGGATTTAGCAGAACGCTTTGATCGGGATGTGGTTGACTTAAAACCGGATTGGGTATCCATTTGCATAGGAATTAATGATGTATGGCGCCAGTTTGATTGTCCGGCCATGTTGGATAAACAGGTTTTTCCTGAAGAATATGAGAACAATCTTGAACAGATGATTGAAAAGGTAAAGAAGCAGGTAAAGGGTGTATTTATCCTGTCTCCTTATTATATAGAACCCAACAGGGATGATAAAATGCGTGCAAGAATGGATGAATATGTGGCAATTGCAGAAAAGCTTGCAAAGAAGCATAATTGTAAGTTCGTGAACTTCCAGGCAATGTTTGAACGCTACTGCCACTACCATCATTCCTCCTATATTGCATGGGATCGTGTACATCCCAATCAGATCGGAGCAACCCTGATGGCAAGGGAGTTTTTAAAGCAATGTGATTTTGATTATCAGCATGACGCAGAGTGATACTTTTCATCGGTGTACGCATTAAGGAAGGAACTAAGAGCTTTATGAGTGAGATGGGCAGTTGTATTGATCGCTTAAAAGAAGAAGTACATGAAATAGCTGACCGATTGGTGAAGCTGATCAGTTTAGATCAGGAGACGGACACAGCGAAACTAAGAAATATGTTCTATCAATGCTTTATGAACACGGCAGAGACGACCGTGGAGTACATTGACAAAGACAATGTCTTTGTTATAACCGGAGACATTAAAGCAATGTGGTTGCGAGACAGCAGCTGCCAGGT
>JAJUHH010000264.1 GCA_029267975.1 Clostridiales bacterium | reverse complement strand
GGTTCATTATTATAAAGGCAGCTTCTATGCCTTTGTTTCCTTTAAATCCCCCACTCATTGCCGAGGAACACAAATACTGATCGCAGATTCTCCTACCGGCCCTTTTCGCCTGCACAGTGACGGTCCGGTAACTCCTTCTGATTGGGAATGCCTGGACGGAACATTTTATTTGGATGAGAGCGGCCAGCCCTATATGGTTTTCTGCCATGAATGGGTGCAGGTTGGTGACGGGGAGATGTGCCTTATCAAGCTTACGCAGGATTTAAAGGCTGCTGCCTCTGAGCCGATATTATTATTCCATGCATCCGACCCAGGATGGACCCAATCTCCCAAGCCGGGTATTACATGCTATGTAACAGACGGCCCCTATCTCTATCAGCCTTCCTCCGTGAATGGTGCCAAGGCTCCTTTACTCATGCTTTGGTCCAGCTTTGGCAAGGATGGATATGCCCAGGCCATTGCCGTCTCCGAAAGCGGCGAGATTACCGGTCCCTGGAAGCATGAAGCAGAGCTTTTATATTCAAAGGATGGCGGTCATGGTATGATCTTTCAAACCTTTGACGGACAGCTTTATCTTACCTTACATACCCCTAACACATCCCGGGAGGAGCATCCCGTATTCATCCCGCTCATGGAGCAGGATCATAAGCTGAAAGTTGTACAGTAGCATACGCAAAAATCTGTAAAGCAGCATACGCTGATTGAGCTACTGCAGTTATCTAAACTATGACGGTAAGATTTTATGAGCCTGTAATGACTGTAGATAATACCCATAAATAGATTTAGGAAAAGGAGTCAAACTTATGAGTTTACAGATGTACCTGATCAATGAGACAATGCTGAAGAACGGTAAGAAGCTTGTGATACGCAGACCGGTTGACGAGGATGCATGTGCCCTCATAAACTTTCTGAATACTGTCGGCGGAGAAAGTGACAATCTCCTCTTCGGTAAGGACGAATTTTATCTGACCGTGGAAAAGGAGGCGGAGTATATCGAGAAGGTCAACTCTGATGTAAATGCTATTATGCTCCTTGGCCTGATTGGTGACAAAATCGCAAGTGTGGCGGAGCTTCGTGGCTTTGGTAAAAAGCGCAATGGTCATAACAGTGAGCTTGCAATCTCCGTAAAAAAGGATTACTGGAATAAAGGGGTCGGAAGCGCCATGATGGAGGAATTGCTTCAGTTTGCCAGAGACCATCAAACCATCCGCAATGTCAGTCTCGGGGTAAAGGCCGATAATTATAATGCCATCAAACTCTATGAGAAGTTTGGTTTTCGAAAGATTGGTGTACATAAGGATTATTTCTTCATAAATAATCAATATTACGATGAAATCCTGATGGATTTATATTTATAGCAAAACAGGAAGCGCAACAGTAATTTAACCATTGTGCTTCCTGTTTTGTTACATCAATATAGTAGTCATGGAAGAAAAGAAATATGCAGTTTTCTTACGATTAACCGTATATTTTATTGGTAATAAGCTACCCCCGATTCAAAGATCAGCTGATTTTGATTACCTACGATGTTGATTGCCACACCGGGTCCGCGTCGTTCTGAGTGGGCCATCTTGCCAAGTACTCTTCCATCCGGGCTGGTAATTCCCTCGATGGCAGAATAGGAACCATTGGGATTATACTCTTCCTGCATGGTTGGATTACCGTCAAGGTCCACATACTGGGTAGCCACCTGTCCATTCTCAAACAGTTTCTTCATCCATGCATCGTTGGCAACAAATCTGCCCTCTCCATGGGAAGCCGGGATGCTATATACAGCCCCAAGTTCTGCTTTACAGAGCCAGGGGGACTTGTTAGACACCACCTTGGTGTATACGGACTTGGAGATATGACGTCCGATATGATTCATGGCCAGAGTTGGGGAATCCTCCTTCTGAGGAGTGATCTCTCCGTAAGGCACCAGTCCCAGCTTGATCATTGCCTGGAAGCCATTACAGATACCAAGAACAAGGCCATCTCTGACATGAAGCAGATCACTGACAGCCTCCTTAATCTTCTCATTGCGAAAAACAGTAGCAATAAATTTGCCGGAGCCATCCGGCTCATCACCGGCAGAGAAACCACCAGGGAACATAAGGATCTGGGCTTCTTTGATTTCCTTGGCAAAGAGCTCCACCGATTCCGTGATATGATCAGCCGTCAGGTTCTTAAATACAAGGGTTTCCACCTGGGCTCCGGCGGTCTCAAAAGCCTTTAAGGAGTCATATTCGCAGTTTGTTCCCGGAAAGACCGGAATAAATACCTTGGGCTTTGCAAGCTTATGGTTGGCAAGATAGATCTTCTTGACATCATAAAGCTCGGTCTTTACAGTTCTCTCCTCCTGCTGGGAGCGGGTAGGATATACCTGTTCCAGTGTTCCTGTCCAGGCAGTTAGTGCTTCGTCTATTGTAATAATTACATTGTCACAGTTAATCTTCTTATCCTCAATGACCCTGCCCACAAGCTCGAATTCCTCTGCAGCAAATCCGGCTTTCACCATGAAGCTATGAAGCTCTGCTTTACTTTCTGCTTCCCAGTTAAGCTCGATTAGAATGTCTCCATAGCCTGGGAGGAATAAGCTCTCCTTGCTTAAGTTACGCTCCAGCTCCACACCCAATTGGTTGCCGAAGGCCATCTTACTGATAGCTTCTGCAAGTCCTCCAAACCCTATGGCAAAGGCGGATGCAACTGCTCCCCTTCTCATAAGCTTTGTGATACCCGCATATAGCTTTGCTGTTTGCTCATAATCAGGAAGATCATAGGCATCCTTTCTGATCTTTAGTCTGACTAAGACATTCCCAGGCTTTTTCAGCTCGGTGGTAATAATATCCCCACTCTTTGCAATATCTACCGCGAAAGAAACCAGGGTGGGAGGAACATCTATATCATTAAAGCTGCCGGACATACTGTCCTTTCCTCCAATGGAAGGCAGTCCCAGCTTAATCTGAGCGTCATAGGCACCAAGCAGTGCAACCAAGGGTTCGCCCCAACGCTTGGGGTCATTCCCCAGCTTACGGAAGAACTCCTGGAAGGTAAAACGTATTTTGCTATGATCCCCTCCTGCTGCCACAATCTTGGCAACCGAGGACAAAATCGCATAAACAGACCCATGGAAGGGTGACCAGGTGGACAGATAGGGATCAAAGCCATAGCTCATCATGGAGACGACATCGCTCTCACCCTGAAGTACAGGCAGCTTTGCCGTCATGGTCTGAATGGGTGACAGCTGATATTTGCCTCCATAAGGCATGGTCACGGTTGCTGCTCCGATGGAGCTGTCAAACATCTCCACCAGTCCCTTCTTGGAGCAGACATTCAGGGCTGACAGCGTCTTCAACCAGGTTTCCTTCAGATCTCCTGTCGTATCCATGCTGCCCTTTTTCAGATAATTTTCATCCCTGGCAGGAAGGGTAATATAGGCTGCTGCCTCCTGGTGAGCACCATTGGTATCTAAAAAGGCTCTGGAGATATTAACGATCTCCTTACCCCTCCAATACATTACTAACCTGGGTTCTTGTGTAACCCTGGCAACGACCACTGCCTCCAGATTCTCTTCCTGGGCAAAGGTAAGCATCTGATCTACATCCTTTGGATCTACGACTACTGCCATTCTCTCCTGTGATTCAGAGATGGCAAGCTCTGTGCCGTCAAGTCCGGCGTATTTTTTTGGTACCTGATCCAGTTCGATCCGAAGACCAGGCGCAAGCTCACCGATGGCTACGGATACACCTCCGGCACCAAAATCATTACACTTTTTGATTAATCTACTTACTTCTTCCCTTCGGAATAATCTTTGCAGCTTTCGCTCCGTGGGTGCATTTCCCTTTTGTACTTCCGCTCCGCAGGTGCTGATGGATTCTGTGGTATGGCTCTTGGAAGAACCGGTCGCTCCTCCGCAGCCATCCCGTCCTGTTCTGCCTCCCAGCAAGATAATCACATCTCCCGGATCTGAGGTCCCACGAATGACATTTCTGCGGGGTGCCGCCCCCATAACTGCCCCGATTTCCATTCTTTTTGCTACATAATTCGGATGATAGACCTCATCCACAAGGCCGGTTGCCAGGCCGATCTGATTACCGTAGGAGCTATAGCCTGCTGCTGCTCCGGTACAGATCTTTCGCTGTGCCAGCTTACCCTTCAGGGTTTCTTCTACCGGAACTGTAGGATCTGCTGCTCCGGTTACACGCATGGCCTGATATACATAGCCTCTTCCTGACAGGGGATCACGGATAGCACCTCCCAGACAGGTTGCCGCTCCGCCAAAGGGCTCTATCTCCGTGGGGTGATTGTGCGTTTCATTTTTAAAGAAAACCAGCCATTCCTCCGTCTTACCGTCAATCTCTACCGGTACGATGATGGAGCAGGCATTGATCTCCTCGGATTCTTCCATATCCTCAAGCTTTCCGTCCGCTTTCAGCTTCTTCATGGCCAGCAGAGCAATATCCATTAAAGACACATACTTATCCTTCCGTCCTGCATATAATTGTGCCCGCTCGTTAAGATAGCT
>JAJUHH010000263.1 GCA_029267975.1 Clostridiales bacterium | reverse complement strand
GTAATATCTGTTGATAATTATAACAATCGGCAAAAGCGGTCAACACATCTCCTGCCTAACAATATCCCTATCTATATTTGAACACCGGTCTATTGCTTTCATCCCATGTGATCTTCATTAACATTGCATGTCGATTGGCAACATAGAGGGGATTTCCTTCTATGACTTCTTCATTTCTGGCATGATATACCATGATGTCATTCCCATCTTCATCTTTCGTAAATGAGTTGTGACCCGGTCCAAAGATTTTAAGTTCCCGATCAGTTTGTAATACCGGATAGCGTTCCTTGACCCAAGAACGTGGATCTAAGAGATCCTTATCAGAATCTGTGCTGAGCATACCTACACAGTAATCGACACCGGTTTCACTTGCAGAATAGGTAAGGTATATCTTTCCTTCTCTTTTTATTACTGAAGGCCCTTCATTTACCCAGAAGCCTTTCCTTTCCCAGTCATAATCCGGAGTAGTAAGCAATACCTGGACTGTTTTTAATTTATAAGGTGTCTCCATTTCAGCAATATACAGATTAGAGATCATTTTGCCTACTCCAACCTTTTCTGCCCAGACAAAGTAATGTCTTCCACAATTCTCAAATACTGTTGCATCAAGGGAAAAGGATCGGAATGAGAATTCATCCTCATCCGCACATTGCATGATCCCTCTTTCAATCCATGTTCCATTCATCGGATCTTCTTCTGCACATTCTAGTACAAAGGGGCGGATTTCCCAAATTCTTTCCTTCTCCCCTGCAGCAAAATAGATGTACCATTTATTATCTAAATAGTGAAGCTCCGGAGCCCAGATATGCGCTCCCATGATCCCTTGGTCGTGCTTACGCCATATGATTTTCTCTTCAGCATCAGCCAATCCGTATAAAGTCTTTGACTTACGCAGAGAAATGCAGTCGTATTCCGGCATGCTGGCTGTAAAATAGTAGTATCCATCACTGTGCTTATAAACATAGGGATCTGCTCTTTTCATTATCCAGGGTTTATTGTAATTCAAGTCATTCATATTGATGTCTACCTTTCTTTTGTATAATAATTAACTTCACTTTCTATAACATAATACATTCATTGTAGTTTCTCAAGGCTAAACTACAATGAATGTATTATACCATGTCTCGCTTTATTTTCACCATGATCAATTTAGTAAAAACATAGTAAAACATATTAAAATCTTTATAATCAACTATTTATTATTGGTTTAAGCTGATTATCGTTCAAACATTTTCAACAAGCGCATTTTTACTTTCTCATATCTACCACCATAGGGATGTTCCCGCAGTGGCAGGTTAAAATGCCTTTTCCCTTTCAAAACTGTAGTTGGGTGAGTAAATTCCCTGAAGCCCCACTCTCCGTGGTAGGCCCCCATTCCCGAATGTCCTGTCCCATTGAAAGGAACGCCTTTGACCATCATATGGATGCAAACCTCATTGATACAGCCTCCGCCGTACTGCTGAGTCGACATAACCTTCTTTGCCCATTTCATATCTTTGGTGAACACATACATAGCAAGGGGATGTTCTCTGTCAGCAATGGTCTCCATCACTTTGTCAATCTCTTCATCCTTGAAGGGTACAATGGGTAAGAGCGGACAAAACAGCTCATGCCTGACGATATCCTCTTCTATTTTGACAGGATAAATGATCGTTGGAGCGAAGCGCCTTGTTTCTTTGTTGCCATGTCCTCCAAAAATAATCCTGTCTTTATATGCTTCTGCCAGCTTCTGACATTTATCATATGCCGCATCATTAATGAGCTTTGGATACTCTTCATTTTCTTAAGGTCTTTCACCGATCTGCCTGATCAGCTCATTTTATAAGGCCTCGTTAAAGGAAGCAGCTATCTCCTGCGCCACAGCAATCTGATTGATATTAATACAAATCTGCCCTGCATTGCAAAGCTTGAAAAAGGCGATTTTGCGTGCGGCATCCTTTATGTTGGCATCCTTTCTGACAATACACCAGTTGCCCTCTTCACCGCCAAGCTCCAGGGCTACCGATGTGAGATTTTTGGCGGCTTCCGCAAGCACATGCTTACCAACGGCGGGGGAGCCTGTATAGAATATTTTATCAAATCGCTGTGTCAGGCACATGTCAGCCACATCGTGACCGCCGTCGATCACTGTAACATAGTTCTCGGGATATGTTTCCGCAATCAGTTTTTGTAAAGCTTTGGTACTGGCCGCAGATTTGGAGCTTGTCTTGATCACTGCGGTATTGCCTCCTGCAATGCTTGCCGTCAGTACGCCCAGAGTAAGAAGAATCGGGAAGTTAAAGGGGCTGATGATCAGTGAGACACCATATGGCATTTTATAAACCTTGGTAGATGTGCTGGGAAAGCACATAAGACCACTAAAATGCTTTTCGGGTCTTGCCCATTTTTTCAGTCCGTGTATGGTTTCGTTAATCTCTACGATTACAGGACCAATATCACACAAATAAGCCTCTGTTTTGCTGCGGCCCAAATCTTCCTTTAAGGCTTTTTCAAGGTCTTCCTCATGGGCAAGGACAGCTGCCTTCAGTTTTTTCAGCTGCTCTAGTCTCCACTTTACATCAAGGGTAACCCCGGAGCGAAAAAAGCTTCTCTGCTTTGCCACAATCTCCTGTATCTTCTCCTGTGTATAAGTCATAACGCTTATCTCCCCTTTCTAATCTCGTCCAGCAGTTGCGCAATTTCCTTATTGCTAAGAATCTTTGACGGTGAATAGTTAATAGAATCGGCATTGATCATGTGGGTAAGCCTTTTGTAATCTTTCACATCAATCAGATCGCAGCCTCGTTCAAAGCCACAGGTCCTCAGCAGTTCTTCCAGAGCGGCGATCAATCTATCCACCGCAGCCGCTTCTTCATCAGTTTCCTTGGCAAAACCGCAATAAGCGGACAGCTTCGCAAGCTTATCCCTGCATATGTTTTTTTGAAAAGAAACAATGGGTATAAGACATAGCCCAATTGCTTTTCCGTGAGGAATGTGATACAAAGCGCCGATAGAATGAGCAAAGGCATGGACATACCCGGCTAACTGCTTGTTGATAGCATTTCCGCCGTAATAGGCAGCCAGGCACATATTCTGTCTTGCTTCAACATGATCAGGGCTTGCTATCAGACTGGGCAGATTTTGGAATACAAGCTTTACGCACTCCCGACTCTTACGGATGTCTTCTTCCCTTGTCTTTATGTCTGCAAGACAGCCCTCTAGGCCATGACTAAGTGCGTCAATTCCGCAGTATACCGTAACGCTTTCCGGCGCAGCGATCGTTAGCTCACTGTCAAGCACTACATGGGGGACATTCAGTCCGTAAACTACCGTGGAACATTTTATCCCTTTATCATTCATTACCACAGCTGCAACTGTGATTTCAGCGCCTGTTCCGGAGGTACTGGGAACAGCGATTAGGGGCAAGGTTTTTCCTCTGACATAAATGAATTTGAACAGGAGCTGTTTCATCCTGCGCTTTGGCATTTTTGCGCCGGCAGCTATGATCTTGCAGGTATCCAGCACAGAACCTCCACCCAGTGCTATGATACAATCGGCAGCACAGTTAATAGCAGATGTTCTGCCTTCGCTGATGATATCTATTCCTGGTTCCGATGCGATCTTTTGAAATACAGTACATTGGATCTTATTCGCTTTCAAGGAGCTAAGGATTTTTTCCTGATAGCCGAGAGAATAAATTGTCTTGTCGGTTACGAGAAGGACTGACTGATAGCCCGCATCCGCGCAGATTTCTCCTATCTTCTCTCTTGAGCCATAGCCCTCTGTGATCACAGGCTCAGGCTTTGGAACAACTTTGATCACAATACCCGGTAATTTACGGATCATTTTTCTAAGCAAATAAAATGACATGTCTGTCACCTCATCTATAAACTAATTAATTTCATCTAATTATCATATTCTCCTTAACTTCCAACTTGAGACCTCCATCCAAGGTCTATGCTTATACTCAACTTTTAACCAAAGGCACCTTTGGAGGTCTGCATTACGTAATCAACAAATTTTCTCTCCCATGGCGATAAACTCTTAATCTCTGCATGCATCAGTCCGTAGCGATAGGATATGTAAGGTATGACATCAATGGGGTGAAGGTCCGGGTCACGTTGTCCGGCGATTAGTTCCCTGGATTGCAGGGAGATACCCATGCCAGCTCGCGCAAAGTCAAGACAGCCCAATGAACTTCCTTCATATACCACATGTGGTTTGATTCCGGCAGATTTGAAGGCCGAGAGAATCAATTTTGAGAACATAGCGGTACGCTCCGGAATAATCAAGGCTTCCTTCTCCAGATCCTGAAGTGTAATGCTCTTTTTTCGGGCAAGTGGATGGGAGGAACACATAACCGCAACAATATGACCTTCCGCAATTGGAATAAAGGGTGCCTGAGGAATAACATCAGATGGAAATGCTGCTGTGATCAGGTTGATCTGTTTGTTATGAAACATACTTTCCAGTTTATTTTCTTCCAGTTCCTCCGCATTGATGATACAGTCCGGATAGAGCTCCCGGAAGCCAACC
>JAJUHH010000262.1 GCA_029267975.1 Clostridiales bacterium | reverse complement strand
CGGCTGTAGTGTTTGTCACTTCTCCCATGTTTGCATTTCCTTTCAGACTAATTATTTGGTTTCTTTGTGTAGTGTGTGGGTTCTGCAGAACTTACAATACTTCTTAGTTTCCATTCTGTCTGGATGAAGCTTCTTTTCCTTGGTAGTGTTGTAATTACGTTGCTTGCAATCCGTACATGCCAATGTGATTTTTACGCGCACAATATCCACCTCCGATTTCTCTTGTAGCGCATTCGCTTATCTTTGCATGAGGCCTTTTTTAGGCATAAAAAAAAAGCCCTCTTACTTTGCTTTCTTACTATAACATAGACCACTGTCTACGTCAACATATTTTTTCATCCGCTTACATTATAGCAAATACAGGCCATAATGGAAGCGGATTTTTATTAAGGTAGAAGAATTTTATTTGACACTTATGGTACAGGTTGCTGTAAGCCCGCTGGCAGTCCGGACTGTAATGGTTGTTTTGCCGCTTGCCAGGGCTTTGATCTTGCCTGTAGAGGAAATGGTAGCCACCTTCTTATTAGAGCTTTTGAAGGATATCAGGTCTGTTGTTGAAGTCGGTGAGACCTGCACCTTCAGTTTATAGCTGTCTCCTGTCTGCAAGGTTTTTGACTTGATCGGCAGCTTCAGGGCTGTTGCCTTTACCGTCTTAACCACAATCTCCTTCACTGTCATATTGCCGCGATTGTCGATGACAAAAATGGAGTAGATCCCATCATTTTTAACCATAAACTGTGCTTCACCATTGATGACCTCAAGCTCCATACCGGCGAAAGAAGGAAGAAATTCATCTGCTTTTCTTATTCCGGTCATATACTCCACGCGCTTAACCTGACTTAAGTCATCGCTTACACGAACCTTAACCGTTCTGCTCTTATAGTCTGCCGAAACGGTATAGGAACTTTTGATATCAGGCGCAGTCGTATCATCCAGTACTTCATAGACCTGAATAATCTCATTCCCTGCGTAATCCGCTGCATAGAAGGTATACTTTCCAGGTTTGCTAACCGTAATAAGCTCTCCTTCCACAGCTTTTCCCTTGGTACCTCGTGCAAAATCCTCCAGAGTCTTTTTCCCTGTATTCCATTTTACTACCCTGACACCTGAAGGGCCCACATCCTCTGCTTTCACTGCAATCTGCAGTTCACTCATATTATAGTGGGTTTGCAAATCCATCACCGGCGCCTGATCATCCTGCTTAAGTTTATCACTTGCAAGAAGGGACTGATAAGCGCTTGGTATACCACTGTATTTTATGTAGCCCTGCAGCTTGGGCAGCTCCTTAATATGGGTGGTAAGAAGTTCTTTCACATCGGAAGCATAGATATGGTCCTTACCTGCATAAATCATGGCTGCAACCGCTGATACCTGGGGAGCTGCCATAGAGGATCCGCTCATGGGTGCATAGCCGCCAACCACAGTGCTGAATATATCCTCACCGGGAGCTGCAATATCAACCGTACTTGAACCATAGTTTGATAATAAGGTCAGCTCTCCTGCCGGGTCGATGAAGGTAACAGAAATCAGATTATTTAATCCAAAGCTTGCCGGATACATAGGCAGTTCATTATTATTATCACCACTGTTGCCGGCAGCTGCCACAAAGAGCATATCTGATTCTTCCATAACTTTCTTTAATTCTTCGCTGTACTGGGAGGTACCCCAGCTTAAATTACAGATATCCGCTCCCATCTTGGTCGCGTATTTAACCGCTTCCACCGCGGAGGCCAGGCTTCCTGTTCCTTTGGGACCACCATTAATCTTTAAGACCATGATCTTTACATCCACACCGGAAGCTACCCCTGCAATTCCTATCCCGTTATCTGCTGAGGCGGCAATAATTCCTGCCACATGCGTACCATGGTCATCATTATCCCTCGGATCCGCCACTTCTTTTCCGAGAAGCTCCGAGTATTGATAATGGCCCACCGTTGCATCATCGTTATAGAAATCCCAGCCGTAGACATCATCCACATAACCGTTATTATCATTATCAATATTATCATCCGGTATCTCCCTCGGATTCTTCCACATATGATCAACCAGGTCCGGATGCTTATAATCCACGCCGGTATCGATGATCGCCACAATTACCTCTCGCTTATCTGCCTCCCTTTCTTTCAGGGCTGCCCAAGCTTCCAGCACATCCATGTCCACGTCTTCCACTGCCTGCTTATTGATGCGGCCAATATCACTGGGATAGATGTAGTAACCGGGATTATCAATATTCCACTGGGTATCTGCATAGGTATCGCTGCTAAAGGCGAATGATGTAATCTCAGCCACATCTTCCCTGTCGGATGCTTTACAATCACTGCCGGATAGGACAGCTGCTACCGCTATTATTATCAAATGTAAGAGAAGCTTTCCTCTTTTCATATAAACCATCTCCAATGATGTTAGGTATATTAATACCACTATATCCTTTGCTACTTTCAATGTAGTCTTGGAAATTGGCAATCATATGGCAGAATTATAACATTTTTATTATAATAAGTTCATTAATCATTAATAGAAGCTCATAATCATGCAACAATTACCTCAGTCAGCGTCATGACAAAAAACGACAATTTACAAAAGATGGGCGTGCATTTTTATGCAAGATATGTTATACTTTGTATATCAGCATATGCATTACTTACACAAACAACATCATTCTTCTTCTGACTAGAAAGGGGAGTTGTAGAATATGTTTCAGATTAATAAAGAACACAGCATAACTGATCAGAATGACTTCTGGAATAGTCTGCATCTGGACATTATTAATTCAAACTATAGATTAACACAGGTAGACTACATATCCTTCATTGAGAGGGCTTTTTTATTTTCCGCATTTTTCCGCGGATGCTCAACCATGGAGCTGCTTGCCTATCAAAACCTCTTAGGGTTTCATGATTACGGCTATGTTCTCATTATAGATTTGCCTATATTGTCGTCCCTTGACGAACTGGACTTTCATTGTTTTGTAAAAAGCAAGTATCCAGGTCATAATATTCTTGTAGGCCCCATCATCGCTAACAGGATCTGCCTCTTAATAACAGAGAAAACCTATTATCCTGAGCCCGTTTTTCAGGACCAGTCTAACTCCTTCGCAAAGAATCTGTACCAGGAGATCGAACATACCTACCATACCTCTGTCTCCATGGGAATCGGCAGCCAGCAGGCGATGAAATCTATTTATAGCTCCTTTATTCACGCCTTATCTTCAATTTATTTTTCTGTCCCTGGTCAGATCTGCTATTATTCCCAGGTGAATTACACGAGCTCCAATCTGCATTTTGATTATGCACTGACAGAGCAGCATCTGATTGAGTCCCTGCGCCTTCGTAAGGTAGATGCCTATGATTATTTTGGCATGCTTATGAACTTTATCCGCCCTATGAACGATGATGCCAAGCGTAATAAAATACTGGAGCTTCTGGTTCTTGCCAATCGGGCCATGGACCTGGACAGTCAGACCGAATCTAAGCGAATCAACTATCTTACCTATATCAATGAATTCATGACCTTGCAGGGGGATCAATTGATCGAGTTTGCTTATCGCATCTTTATGTATATTGCCAGTTATGTAAAACCCCAGAAAAGCATCGATTATACCAACAATATCGTGAAAGCAACCAGGGAATATCTTGAGTATCACTATGCAGAGGACATTTCCCTGGAGGATGTGGCAGAGCAGGTAAATATCAGTCCCCAGTACTTCAGCAAGTTGATTAAAAAGAATACCGGTTTTAATTTTACAGACTGGCTGGCTATGCTCCGAGTGAAGAAGGCTAAGGAGCTGCTGACCAACACCAATCTGACGGTGAAAGAGGTTTGCTTTATGGTTGGATATAAGGACCCAAATTATTTCAGCAGAATATTTAAGAAGAGAATTGGGCTTACACCCAGTGAATATGTTAAGACCAGTTCTTATTTCAATAACTAGAAGACTGTATCAATTTAGAAAATACGGCATACTAAATGAAACGATAAATTGCTTCACTTGTCACGAATAAACAGCTCCTCTTGTTGGACGTGATCATCAACAATAGGAGCTGAACAACAAACCGCTGTAAAAGGACGTTATGTAAGGATTGTGAAAACTCTCTTTTTCACTGTTCGGATAAGTTATAATTGTTTTATCAAGGTAATCAAGTGGATTGATTGCGATAGACTCTGACTTGGCAATGAGTCTTGCAATAAATCCGTTTTCTTTCTGAAACAGGTTCTCCATGCTGCCGTCCCAGACTGCCTGTACCGCCAGGCTTTCGTCCAGGGACAGGAAGCCATTCTCATCAGCCTTGATCCCGCAGGCATTTAATTCCTCTGCATAAGCTTGCTCCAGATTCTTCATTTCCTTGATCAACTTGCTGGCCCGGTAGTGCTGGGTATATTCAGAGGCCCTGTTTGTAGCCAGTCGAATAAGCTGGTTATAGGTTTCAAGTACAGAGTCTACGGAAGAAAGGATCTTATCACTGTCCGGCACAACCCTGATATTTACTGTCTTATCGCTTGCATCCTTTAATCTGATATGTAATT
>JAJUHH010000261.1 GCA_029267975.1 Clostridiales bacterium | reverse complement strand
GGTATCCGGACTTAACAAAGAGAAAGTCTTTGAAAAGTGCTTAGAATTGGCTGAAACTGCGATTAACAGGCTTGCAGCAGAGGAGGATTTCTCCCTATACAGCAGTGATTTAACCTGTGGGGATGAATTGCTAGGCAATATTTCTAAAACTCTTGCCAGTGACCTCTTAAAATATCAGGAAGATATAAGTGATGGCATCTGTGTGGAAAGGATGGTATTCCTACCGTATAAGGGTGAGGATATTGTAAGTGATAAAGCAGTGAGGGCTTTAATCTGGAATGATGTGCCCGCTTGTATCTTCCATAAGATGTGGGCAAGATTAAATGGCTATCAGTTGACCGTCATTCCGCAGGAGAATACAAGCTTCCAGGATGGAGAGGATACTTATCCCTGCAGCCATGTCATCATCTCTTTAAATCCCCTGGATCCTGACGGTAATCCGCAAAAGTACTCCTTGCTCCCCATAGCTAAGTACTTGGAAGAGTATGAGCAGGAATGTGAGCTTAACATACTTGGGAATAAGAATTCCACCAAAAGAAATCACAGCAGACCCAGAGGAAATACCTATAGTATTTTTTATGAGAGGCCTTTTCTTATCACAGGAGACCCTTGGTTTGTAAATTCCTCTGAGGATTTGATCGCAACACCGGGAAGCGGCAGTTTACTATCCCTGAAACAGATCATCAATGTTGTACTTAATTTAGGGGAATGTTATGTGAAGTCCTGCAATATGAAGACCATAACAGGCTTTACCTTTGACAGATCCTATTTCAGTAAAATCAATGTAATGGTTGAGAGCTCCGGTTGGACAAGCTCCTTAATCCCTGACACCAAGGAAGATTATGATAGCCTGAATTATTTGCTGAAGGAATTTTCTGACTGGCGTAGAAAAGACAGTCGTTTTAAAATTTATAAAAATCCTAAGTTCCATCAAGCCACATTAATCCTATATCAATATGGTGTCGGATTAATCGTAGAAGAAAGCAGCTTTGAATTTGAGAAAAGAATGCTCTTTCACTCTGCCTATGAGCAGATCAGGAACAATTATAGAGAGATGATTCATTCCTCCATTGGGGAAAAGGAGATGAGTCTTTATTTTGATAGTAAGGACCCCATTATTGAACGCTTACATATCATAGGAAAGAATGTTTATTCTTCCGTTGATGTAGACTCCTCCATCCTGAATATGAAGCGATATGCCTTGAGCTATTATGCCAAGAAGCTATGTAATTTCTTTGGCAACAATGATGACTATATCACTGATTTTCCCTTAGATACGAGGATATCCCTTGCCTTTTCCTCCAGAGGAACCATTTTATTTACTGCTACAGACAGCTTCAGTGATAATGTCATTGAAAGGGAGTATCGTCATAGCTTTGATCATGAATGGTTCTACCTTTACCTGACTGCCCTGCAGCAAAGATATCTGTTGATGGAAATCACCCGTAAGATGGTAACGACAGGTTACAAAAAGGCAAAGAAGGTAAAGCAATTAAAGGAAACGCTGATCACCTTCTATGGAAGTGGCTATTTTTCCACTGCCTCCGATGATGAGTTATGTGAGAAGATCTATAAGCTGTATCTGGAGAAGCTGGAGGTGGAAGAATTAAAAGAAAATATCTCAAATCATATTGCTGGGATTGACGAATATAACGAAAGTCATTCCATGCGAGCCTTTAATCAGCTAAACATGCTGATCTTACCTGTGGTCATCTTATCCACGGTTTTTCAGACCTCCATCATCCAATTAGAGCCCCTATGGCAAAGCGGCAATGGATTTCTTGGAATAACCCTGAATAAGAACCTCAACAATTTAATTGCCTGGGGACTGATGTTCTTCTTGTCTGCTATCTTATTTGCAGGACTAATCATGAACGGAAAGAAAAGAAAATAAAGGAGAAATGACACAGAATGGAACTCATTACAGGACTGATACGCTTCTTTAAAAATAACATGGTAACCAGAACTATCATAAAGATGATAGCTGCCTATTTCGTCTTTTGTCTCTTTCTGCAAGAAATCGGGGATGCACAGATGCTTGAGATATTCAAGTACTTTTGCATCATTCAAATTCCTGTCTATTTTATTGCCAGATACTGCCTTCAAAGAAGCTTTACGGCTTCAATTATCTTTGTGATTTTATATCGCATATTAAAGATTATATGGTCTGAGCCGGATGCTTTTGATTATTATTGGCGGGATGGCTTAGCAAGAATGAAAGGGGAGGACCTTCTTAATTATGTATTTTATGCTCCGGGGACTGCCCTGAGTACTTTCCTCTTTGTCGCAATCATTGCCCATTTGATCATTAAATTCTCTAAGAATTTTACGTCTAAATATGCTGCAGAGCGTACCATTCGGAGCATTAATTACTTTTGGTGGATTCTCCCTCTGTATAGTGTGATTGCGCAGAATGATTCTCCAATTGCAATTGTTGTACTTATCATCCAGTTCATGATGATCGTACAATATTTTGTTTACAAGCATCAGGCCAAACTGGCTGTAGCCAAAGCCAAAGAAGATGAAGAATCAAAAGAGATGATATACTATACCTCCATGAATAACATTTTATTTAACCCAAAATCGGATCTTTTTATTCCCATCGGGAAAGTACTCTTTGGTAACATAGTGGGTAATATGGAACATCACCGAATTATTACAAGTACCATCAGCGATATATTCCGCATCTTTCCCTATGAATATATTAAGTATTCAGAGGAGCATCCCTTTCCCTGTCCGGTAAAAAAATTTATTCTTTTTATAGATTCAAAGGACCGTGCCCTTTGCGAGAACAAAAAATACGCCGATGCTGTATTGGAGCAGTTAAAGCAGATCATGGCAAAAGATATTGAGATCCTTGTTGTCTCGGTCTTAAGTAAGGAGGTCCTTACCAGCACCTATTTTGAGGATGAAGCAATAAAATGTAAGATGGAATATAGAAGTTATCCCTCCAGAAAGGAGATCAATTCTCTCGATATCGAATATTTTATCTATTCAAAGGAATTAAGCAGTACTGAGAAGAAGATCAGACAAGCCATCTGGGATTTGGATGCTTCCTTTCCCCAAGAGGACAAATTCAGCTTCCTTCATAGTCAGCTTCAAATGATACATAAAACCTTTAATCCTACAGAATTGTTTTACCAGCTTCTGCGCATGATGGAATATATCCTGCATTACCGAGCCCTTTATGTGTTGACCAAATCTAACATAGAAACGGTGGAGAGCTTCGATAGCTTTAGTATCGGTGGCTGGGCCAACATGCAATATAAATTGGATCAGGTAGCACCCAAATATATGGAGGACGATCCGGTTCATCAGGCATATCTAACAATTCTGTCCTTATTGAAGAAGCAAAGGTTCCCAAGCAGCAGCACCTTTGTGGACATAGTCCAGTCCGTGATTGAACTCCGCAATAAGTATCTTGGACATGGATCCATTACATTCTCAGTTTCTGATGAGCTTTTAGAGGCCTTAATGGTATTGACCAAAGAAATGGTATTCATGTTCCAGCATGATGTAAGTAGGTTAGAACAATCATCTGCGATTCTGATTAAGATTAATAAAATAACAAAGCAGATTCCCTGTCGCCTTGAGGACGGTAGCCTATTGTCCTACTGGATCCACGATGAGGAAGCCTCCTTCGATGAATATCTGAATTATACCAACGGACATGTAACAAGAAATGGTAATGTATTTACCATTCAACTGAGTATGGAGGGAGGATTCTAAATGTTATATTCCAAAAGAATTAGTATTATTTATTCTAGTGTATTTATAGTCTTTTACCTGGGCTTAAGTTTTGTTGAAGGTTTTGATACCAGCATATTATTGCCAGTCGAAGCTTTTGGTTGGTTAGGTTTGCTTATTATAGAGCTGGCATTTCCTCCCATATTGGCCGCAATCTCAAAAAGAAAGCAAAGTAAGTTTGAGATTATGAACTCCGCAGATTTTATAAATAATCAGGCAAGATATACTACCCTAAAAATTCTGGTATATAGTATGCCCTTATTCAGCGTCATGCATTTTGTGATCTGGGTGTATGATGAATTCCATGAATATAAATCTATGATTTGGTTGTCTATCCTTTCCTTTTCGCTCTTTCATCTTTTATTGAGAGTAATAAAATGCTGTATCCTCATACCTTACTATCGTTATTTAAAGCGTAATGTGAAGGATGTTAAGGAGACCATCAATATCTATCAGGATTTAATGAAAGGAAGACTTCCCGATCTTAATACAAAGCTTATTCTCTTTATCAACCATGGGAAGTCAAGAAGCACCCAGGGAGTCAATCATCTGTATTTTAACAGTAATGATAAAACTTATTTATTGAATGAAGATGAGTTATTTAGAATTCTTAGGGACAAGCCGGAACATAAACGTATTTTAACAGAGCAGATTGCCTGCTTCTGTTATTTACTGGAGCCTGAGAGTAAAGAGGAATTCTATGATGAGCTGGATTTGATCTATGAGAATGTATTTGTGAAGTCAGCCGGCAGCTATAACAAGCAGGTGATTATCTTTAATTATT
>JAJUHH010000260.1 GCA_029267975.1 Clostridiales bacterium | reverse complement strand
CGCACTTGTGCGCAGCTAGTAGTATTAGGGCTATGCCCGAAAATGAAAAACCACCCGCTATGCGGGTGGATGATTATTGCACTTTATTACATAAAGTTGTTTATAAAAATGAAATATCTTACAAAGATACAATTACATTCTTTTTAAGCTGTTCCGGCAGCTGATCAGAATTCATGGAAATACTTAGGATGAGATCTACATGAAACTGCTCAGAAATCTTCTCAAGCTTTTGGACCACCGGTTCTAGATTATCTTCATTAATACTAGCTATTTTGAGGAAACTATCAAGATAAATGGATTGCAGATCATGATTACCGGATATGATACCACAGATAAAACCGATAAATTCACTTGCGTTTTCGATGAAATAGTCCTTCACGTTCTCCAAACGAATTTTGTTACTAAGTTCGTACATGTGCTTGTTGCTTTTGTCAAGATAAACAATGCTTCCCTTTGCAGCTTTCACTTCAGTGTTTGCCTTCTCGATAAGGATCTTAGTCTTGCCTTTACCCTTCTCACCGGAAATAATCTGTATCATTGTAATCTCCTCCTTCTAGTGGACGCAACGAAGATGTGCGGTGCCAAATATGAAATTGTGTAATTTGTATTAAAAACCAAATTTTATAGCTTAATTATAGTACAAATAGTCAGAAAACACAACCATAAAATTCCTCATTCGCACATTTTATTCATGAGTTAAATTTATTGATAGATATATTACTTTACAGCAAAACTCATGAGATATGACATTTGATCATACAAAGTTTCACTGTTTGCGGCCTTTAGTATTACGGAGATATATTCCTTATCAGCACTGTCCTTACTTAATAATACCAGGCAATTACCGGCCTTTCTGGTAGTTCCGGTTTTTCCGCCAATGGCTGTCAGCCCTTGGGGAAGTTCAGATTTGCCGGTAAGATATTGATTGGTGGCCTGAAAGGTCTTTTCTATGGAATTACCTCTCATATCCTGATAGCTTGCAGTATAGGAATCCGTTGCTATGATTGACCGGAAGGTATCATAGCCTAGAAGCTCATTAAACATCAGATAAATATCATAAGCGGTGGTATACTGATTATCATCATGTAAACCGCTGGGGTTCACAAAATTCGTATGAACGGCACCAATGGTACCGGCTTCTTCATTCATCATCCGAACAAAGGCTTCCACGCTGCCACTCATATGATCGGCGATCGCAACGGCAGCATCATTGCCGGAATAGATCAGCAAGCTTTTAAGCAGAGCTTCCAGGGGGATGATATCCCCTTCCTTAAAGCCACACAGCTTCGCACCGGGCTCTGTAATATGAGATGCGTTGTAGCTTATGGTAACAGAATCCGTCAGTTCACCGTGCTTTAAAACAACAAGGGCTGTCATAAGCTTCGTAAGGCTGGCCGGATAAAAACGGTCATATACATTATCTGCATATATCAGTTCTTTATCCGTGCGATTGATCAGAAGACTGGCTCCGGAGTCCAAATTCGCATCTTCTCCGGAGTTCTCTTCCTCTGTAACAATGACTAAACCATCCGAAAAATAATCCGCCTTGGTTAACAGGGTATCGGTTGAAAATGCAACAGACACTGCACTGTCTTCAAAGGATAGAAAATCCTCCGAGGCAGTCGTGCAGGCGCTTAATATGGAAATACTAATCAGGTAGATACATATCAGTGGAATCAACCGTTTTTTCATCTGTATTCCTCCGTAAGTTTTTACTAAACGCTTTTAAACGCTTTGATTACGCAGGCACTCCTATTGTGCGTTAATATACGCTGATCAGGTTTTAAAGATATCTCTCCAATCCAGATCACCGCGTTCCAAGGCCTTTACCAAAAGCTCTGCAGTTGCCAGATTGGTAGCCAAAGGTATATTGTGCTTATCACAGAGCTGGAAGATGTTATTGACATCCGGCTCATGAGATTTGGGGGTTAGGGGATCTCTTAAGAATATGACCAGATCCATCTGATTATGCTCTATCTGAGAACCTAGCTGCTGCTCTCCACCCAGATGTCCTGCCAGATATTTATGGACGGAGAGATTTGTTACTTCTTCAATCAAACGACCGGTGGTACCTGTGGCGTATAGATTGTGCTTACTTAAAATTCCACGGTATGCAATACAAAAATTTTGCATCAGTTTTTTCTTTGAATCATGAGCAATCATTCCTATATTCATCGTTATTACCTCCCTTTCTTAGGTTGTAATCTAATGTTAAGTATTAACCCAATTGCCATCATTCCACTTAACAAGGAACTAAGACCATAGCTTAAAAATGGCAGAGGGATACCGGTATTCGGTAGTAATTTTGTTGCCACGCCGACATTGATAAATACCTGAACCATAAACATGGAGGCTATTCCGACGGCGATCAGCATACCCATATAATCCGGAGCCTGTTTGGCCGTGATAATACAAATATATATGATAATAGCATATAGACCCAGAATCAGACAGCTTCCAATAAAGCCAAATTCTTCTCCGGCCACAGAAAAGATAAAATCACTTTCATTAATCGGTACAGAATCGTAATTACGGTCCGATGTATCACTGAATATCTTTCCGTAAAGTTGACCGGAACCAATGGCACCGATGGAATTCTCCTGCTGGAACATTGCTGCTTCATAATCATCAGGGTTGAGAAGTGATAAAATTCGCTCCTGTTGATAGGGCTGCAGCAGAATTTGATAATCCTGCTGAACATACCAAAAGAGGCCAGCTATCACAGGTATTCCTATTACAACAACCGGAAGAATGATCTTCCAACTGAGCCCTGCAGCAAAAAGCATCATAAGAAATATGAAGGTAATTACTAAGCTGGTGGATAGGTTTGTCTGAATCAGTATGAGGAAAGTTGGTAAACCAACGGATACAACGGCAAATGCAAGTACAAAGAAATTATTAATCTTAGCCCGCATCATAGTGAATATCTTCGCTGCAAAAATGATTAGTATTATCTTTGTCAATTCAGAGGGCTGAAACTCAAAAAATCCCAAGTCCAACCAACGTTTTGCGTTATTATGAACGACACCAAAGCTGGATTTTACCAATATCAAAAACACCAGATTGATCACATATAAAACAATATAAAAGTTTGCAATAAAATGATAATCGATGAATGATAAGATAATTGCTCCGATGATACCACCGGTTAAACCGACTAACTGTTTTAAAAATAAGTTCTCGTTCTCTGTCTGAACCTGCTTAATCAAATATGCGCCAATCGTTCCGAGAATAATGACGATTATGACTAAGGGGATACTATATCGTTTTAGATCATACTGCTTCAATTTTAACATCCGGTTTACATCCTTATTTCTTAGAGGTCTTCAAATCTCTGATGGGGATATTTGCAAATAATGCAGGTACGCTACCGTTGTTTGCTTCAGATTCCATCTGTGTAATCTTGATATCCAGACCTTCTAAGTCTATTTCAATATATTTTGATATTACGGCAATAATATCATTTTTTATCTGCTCCATGATTTCAGGTGAACAGCCGGCACGATCGGATACCAGAACAAGTTTTAACCTGTCCTTCGCAATACTGCCGGTACCTTTTTTCCTAAAAAAATCTGCAAAGCCCATAATGCTACCCCCTACTTCTTTCGTTTACCAAACAGTTTACTGAAGATACCTTGTCTCTCCTCCAAATCTAAGAACGGAACCTCCTCACCAAGAATTCTTCTACAGATGTTCATGTAGGCTCTACCTGCGAGTGATTCATTTCCAACCAAGGGTTCACCCTGATTAGCGGAAATTACGATATTTTCATCATCCGGTACAATACCGATCAAGTCAACGGCTAATATCTCGCATACATCATCGCTTGACATCATATCGCCGCGCTTAACCATATCCATACGGATCCTGTTGACAATTAAGTGGGTTTGCTTCATATCATTGGCTTCCAAAAGGCCGATGATACGATCCGCATCCCTGACTGCGGATACCTCAGGGGTAGTAACAACTAATGCTCTGTCTGCGCCTGCAATGGCATTCTTAAAGCCTTGTTCGATACCTGCGGGACAGTCCATTAATATGTAATCGAATTCGTCACGAAGCTCATCAGCTAGCTTCTTCATCTGCTCCGGTGTAACTGCATTTTTATCCCTGGTCTGAGCAGAAGGCAGTAAGTATAAATTGGGATAACGCTTGTCCTTGATCAGCGCATTACGGATCCGGCAGGTACCCTCAATGACGTCTACCAGATTATATACAATTCTGTTCTCCAATCCCATTATAACATCCAGATTTCTTAAACCGATGTCTGTGTCGATTAGTACAACTTTCTTCTCCAGCATTGCTAAGCCGGTACCAACATTAGCGGTCGTGGTGGTCTTACCTACGCCGCCCTTTCCTGATGTAACAACAATTACTTCACCCATATTTGATGCTGTTCCTCCTTGCTTATTAAGAGGCTACCTCCATGTTATTTGGAGGTTTTCCTCTCGCGCTTTTCATGAGTGCTCAACCACTCTTTTCGGAGGCTTCCCTCCTACATTCTTAGGAGCTTATCCTCCCATACATACTGCT
>JAJUHH010000259.1 GCA_029267975.1 Clostridiales bacterium | reverse complement strand
GTGCCATGGGGAAGGATCTTTGTAACATTTATAGGCAGGAACCTTATTATCTTGTTCACAAACTTAAGAAAAACGTAATTATTGTTAATATTTCTACGCTTTACTTCTGAGTCTTTCCTGACTATAATGGTCTTACAACTCAGCTTTATACCTAAAAACGCATATTTCCAGGTTAGCCTCACTGTATCCATATTAATTTACACCTGCAGCTTAGTGTTGCACATCAAGTAAAGGAGTGTTCCTATGAAAAAAGTAATCCTATCGATTGGCGCCGTCCTCTTGGCTCTTGCCCTGGTGCTTACGATATTTTTTGTATTATTTAAGGATAAACCAACTGAGGTTGATAATCCAAATGTAACCACTGCTCCCACCGTAACGCCGACCCCTACACTGGCACCGACCCCCAGCCCTGAGCCTGAGGAGAGCCAGACCAGTCTTAAGCTCTATCCTGCCAGTAAGCGAATTGGTGATGTGATCAAATACGGTTACATAGATAATACCGGTGATTTTGCTATCTCACCCGCTTACGATTATGCTTATGATTTTTGTGAGGGTTTTGCAGTTGTAAGATCCGGTGAGAAGTATCAGGTCATTGATCCCAGCGGTAAAGTAATCTTTGAAAATAACAATATCATACGTTCCTTTCATAATGGTCTTGCCGCATTTTCCCGGATTGATGAAACAGCATCTCCCTTTGGTTATATCAATACCCTTGGAGAGGTTGTAATCGAACCCGCTTATCTCTATGCAGATGATTTTAATGAATCAGGGGAAGCCTATGTTGTTCTGACAGACGGCAAGACAGCCCAGCGAATTGATCATAACGGCAAGATCCTTGAAACCTATATCCAGGACCTTGGTGACAATTTTATCAGCAGTATCGATGATGGCTATATTCTTTATTATGACGCTGCTTCCATGAAATACGGAGTTATTACAGTGAATGGAGATACTGTCCTGAAGCCTGAATATATGCAGCTCACTTATGTAGGTAAGGATCTCTTTGCAGTCAAAGATCCTGCCTTAAATTCATTTCTTTATGAGGTATCCTTGTCACCGGCGGCTTTGTTTAATGCAAAGGGAGAGCAATTGACCGATTATATCCTGTATGATGTTCAGCCCTTTGATGGTCCCTATGCCTCTGCTGCTGATGAAAACTCCGTCTTCTTCATTGATGAGACAGGGCAGACAGTAAGCTCTCTACCCAGCTTTGATGGTGTTGGCAAGATAAGCCTTGTAAATGACCTTGTAAAAACTGAGATTGATGGAGACCTGGCATATTACAGACTGGATAACTCTCTTCTCTGGAAGAATGATAATAATATTTACTTTGACGGCGGTATTACAGTAAAGCAGATGAAATTTAATCCTCTACGTACCGTAAGCGTACATTATCCTCAGGTGGAAGGCTTGGCAGATGAGAAGGTTCAGCGAAAGATTAATGAGGATCTTGAAACTTACTTTACAGAATCCCGTGCAAACATTACCAAGGAGGATCTCATCACAGTTAAGGATGATTATACCGTCCAATTGAGGAAGAAGCTCTTGCTCATTACCATGACCGGCTATGATTACACAGGAGGCGCCCATGGAATGCCCCTGCGGGTGGATTACTTTATTGATCTGACCAACGGTAACTTCTATGAGCTGAAGGACCTCTTTAAAAAGGACAGCGATTACAAAACTAAGATAAATGAGATTATTAAGGCTGCCATCGAGTCTGATCAGGCAAGCGGAAGCGGAATGTACTTTGAGGATGCCTTTACAGGAATATCCGACGCCCAGTATTTCTATCTGGAGGACGATAACCTGGTGATATACTTTTATCCTTATGACATTGCCCCTTATGCAGCTGGCTTCCCGGAATTTAAGATACCCTTTGCAGATTTAATGGATTACATTAATACGGAAGGCGACTTCTGGAAGTCCTTCCACTAGATTTATAAAATTTATGCTAGGGATGGATATCACTCAGTTATCATAAGAAAAGAGTGTGGCCATCATTCCATGAAGAGACCGTTTGTCGCCATCAGTACTTAGGCTGTGGCAGATATCTTTATCTGTCACGGCCTTATGTACTGCTATGTGCGGCAATCGAGTGAGAACGTGTCTCTGATGGATTGATGGTCACACTCTTTTCATTTAAACCTTATATGTGTAATAACCATCTCTAACAGAAAGGCCGCCGCTTATCAGTGATCATATCACAAGTGCGACAGCCATTATCTCTTAGGACACCACAATCTTATCCAGGATATCGGTCAGGTAAGCAATGGTCACACCATAATTCGTCATGGGTACCTTCTGAGCCTTTGCCTGCTCTACCCGGTTCATCACATATTTACGGTTGAACATGCATGAACCGCACTGGATGATTAAATCATACTGGCTTAAGTCTGAGGGAAAGTCATTGCCACTTACATTGACGATCGTCAGACCGTCTCCCACCTTCTTACGCAGCATTCTTGGCAGCTTTTCTCTTCCGATGTCCTCCTGCAGCGGTACATGGGTACAGGCTTCTGCAATCAGAACCTTGGAATTCTCAGTAAGTCCAGCAATTGCCTCCGAACTTTTTATGAAATAATCAATATCTCCCTTATGGCTTGCGTAGAGAACAGAGAAGGAAGTCAGCAGACTCTCCTTCGGCTTCTTTTTATAAACCAACTGGAATACCTGTGAATCCGTAATGATCAGCTTGGGCGGTCTGGTCAGGCTGGCCAGTGCTTCTTCATATTTGTCTGCGGTACTGCTCAGTACAATGCATTTTTTATCTAAGAGCTCACGAAGGGTCTGTACCTGAGGCAGGATCAGACGGCCCCTGGGTGCCTGGATATCCTGGGGCATTACCAGCAGAACCGTATCCCCTTCCTCCACCAGATTGCCGGTGATTGATTTTGCTTCAAAATCCTCCGGGATTTTACGGATGATCTCTTCCCGGATCCGTTCAATCCCAAGTCTGGAGATGGCACTAATTTTAACCGGTTCTTCCTTCATAGCCTCATAGATTTTGTTGCGGATCTTATCGGTATTGCTGATCTGATCAATTTTATTAATGACCATGATAACGGCAGCCTTATGCTCTTTAAAAGCCTTCGCCCATTCCAACTCCTGGGCAATGTCCTCTTCGCTGCAGACAATCAGCGCAACATCGGTTTTCTCCATGGCCAGCTTTGTCTTCTCCACCCGCATCTGCCCCAGGTAGCCGCTGTCATCAAAGCCTGCAGTGTCAATCAGGACACATGGCCCGATGCCATAGATTTCAATTGTCTTATAAACCGGGTCCGTGGTGGTACCGGCTACATCGGATACCAATGCAGTATTATGCCCGGTCAATGCATTGATCAGGGTTGATTTACCGCTGTTTCTCTTGCCAAATATTCCAATGTGAAGTTGATTTGCTCTGGGTGTTCCGTTTAAACTCATTCTTCAAATCCTTTCCTTTGATAATCAGTTAACCTGCTTCCTTCCTCTAAAATCTAAAATCTCTGCTCCCCTTTGCAATCCTATCAAGATGCTCCATTGCTATGGAGCGTACCTTTTCGTTGGGGATACGGGTCAGTTCCTCTTTGATCAAGGCTTCCCCCTTAGCCTTGGTATCGAAAGATGCATAATCCTCCAGATATTCCTTTAAAGTCATTAACGCATTTGGCTGACAGCAATTAGCAATCTGGCCGGACTTCACAAGCTTCATAAAACGATCCCCGGTTCTTCCCTCCCGGTAGCAGGCAGTACAAAAGCTTGGAATATGTCCCAGGGATAAGAGCCAATTTACGATCTCATCCAGGGTTCTGGTATCCTCCACATCAAATTGTGCGGAGCTTACTTCTTCCGGTTCTTTCTCGGCATAGCCTCCCACACTGGTTCTGGAGCCTCCGCTGATCTGGGATACCCCCAGCCTTAATACCCTCTCCCTGCTCCTTTGGGACTCTCTGGTTGACACAATAATTCCGGTATAGGGAACTGCTATTCTTAGTATTGCTACGATTTTCTCAAAGATTTCATCGGAGATTGCATCCTTAAAGGAAGTCGGGTCAATGTCGTCCGCCGGACGGATTCTGGGAACACTGATGGTATGGGGTCCCACACCCATGGCTGCTTCCAAATGCTCCGCGTGCATGAGAATTCCGGCAAAGTCATAGCGATAGGTATTCAGGCCGTACAAAACCCCCAGGCCTACATCATCAATTCCACCTTCCATTGCACGATCCATAGCCTCCGTGTGATAAGCATAATTATGCTTGGGACCGGTCGGGTGCAGCTTCTCATAGCTTTCCTTATGATAGGTCTCCTGAAAGAGGATATAGGTACCGATCCCTGCCTCCTTTAGCTTCCTGTAATTCTCCACGCTGGTTGCCGCAATGTTGACATTTACCCTGCGGATTGCGCCGTTCTTGTGCTTGATGGAGTAAATGGTATTGATGCTTTCCAGGATATACTCCAAGGGATTATTAACCGGGTCTTCTCCTGCCTCCAGGGCCAGACGCTTATGACCCATATCCTGCAGGGCTATTACCTCCCTGCGGATCTCTTCCTGGGTAAGCTTCTTGCGGGGAAT
>JAJUHH010000258.1 GCA_029267975.1 Clostridiales bacterium | reverse complement strand
GTATTAAAGGAATGCTATATTGAGCCCAGCATTGAAGGAGCGAAGGCGCCTGATAGCTTCCAATTTTTAAGACAAGGCTTTTTCTGCTTGGACATTAAAGATTCAACACCAGAGAATCCGGTATTTAACCGAATTGTATCATTAAAGAGCTCTTATAAACCGGAATAGACGAAAGACAATTGATTACGTCGTTGCTGCTGTTTATGCAACACGTTTTGAATGGAGGAAAAGACATGGCTAATTTATTTTCCGGATTAGAAGCTTTAGGGCTTGGTAATCTATCAGAAATGAATATCTATGAAGCGAAGCAGAAGGAAACTGATAATAAAGCGGAAGCTGATGCAAAGCCCGTATTTTCAGAAGAAGACAATATCTTTGATAAAACATATACCTGTCCGGTATGTGATAAAGAATTCAAATCGAAAGCAGTAAAAACAGGAAAGGTAAAGCTGTCAAACCTGGATTCAGATCTTCGTCCTGTTTACCAGTATATGGATCCATTAAAATACGATGCGGTGATGTGTCCCCATTGTGGATTTGCTTCCTTAACCCGTTTCATAAATCAGGTAACCACAACACAGGCGCTGCTGATCAAGAAAAATATCTCTGCCAACTTCAAAGGCGCCAAGGAGACGGAGGGAGTCTATACTTATGACGATGCCTTAACAAGACACAAGCTTGCTCTGGTAAATTCCATTGTGAAGAAGTCCAGGATCTCAGAAAGAGCTTACACCTGCTTAAAGACTGCCTGGATCTTAAGGGGGAAGGCTGAGAAGCTTCCGAAGGATACACCGAATTATGAGAAGGTGATCAAGGAACTTGAGGCAGAGGAACTGGATTTCTTAGACAAAGCTTATGTAGGCTTCGATGAAGCATTTAGTAAAGAGCCTTTCCCTATGTGCGGTATGGATGAAAGTACCATGACCCTGCTGATGGCGGAATTGGCAAGAAGAACTGGCAAGTATGATGAATGCAGCAGATGGGTCTCAAGAGTTCTGGTATCCAGGGATGCGAGTGATCGCATTAAAGAAAAAGCAAGAGACATTAAAGAACTTCTGAAGGACACGAAAGCGGATTAATCATCGCTCACCATAGAGAACTGTGCCGGTATCCCCGGCACAGAGGCAAATATATTACAGGAGCTTCAGTTTAGTATAATAAGATAAAGGCAGGAAATCGCTTTGAAGGAGAAATTATATACCATCCCGGTGAATGAAGCATTTGAAGCTGATACGGAATGTCCGCTCTGCACCATGCGTAAGAAGCTGGAGACGGATGCCATTGAATTTACCATGGGGCCCAGTTATATGGAAGATGATATCAGAGAAGCCACCTCAAGACTAGGCTTCTGCGAGAAGCACCTGGAGCAGCTGTATAAGCACCAGAACAGACTTGGCCTGGCCTTAATTCTCAAGACTCAAATGGATAAGCTGATTACTGATATAGAGAAGAAGTCCTCGCCGGATAAAGTCGTCGGCTCCTCCTTATTTCGTAAAAAAACAGAAGAGCCGGCAGTGGTGAGCCATATCAGGGAGTTAGAGGAAAGCTGCTTTGTCTGCCATAAGATTGAGGGTACATTTGAGCGTTATGTCGCAACGATTTTCTATCTTTATCATACGGAAGAAGCTTTTCGCATAAAGTTTAAAAGCGCCAAGGGCTTTTGCACGGGACATTATAAGCTTTTATACGAGAAAGCTCCGGAGCATCTGCGCGGGGAAGAACTGACCGGTTTCCTGAGAACCTTAAATGAGCTGTATCTGGAGCATATGAAGCGGGTCAGGGATGACCTTGAATGGTTTATCAATAAGTTTGATTACCGCTATGCGGATGAGCCCTGGAAGAATGCCAAGGATGCCTTGCCCAGAGCCATGCAAAAGACGAACAGTATTTTATAAAAGTTATTACCAAGCGTAATAACTTTTTATTATCGCATAAAAAAGTATTCTGACTTATTTATACGATAAAAAATGGACACATAGGCAAAAACAGGAATAATACTTGGAAATTGTTATACAATAATTTTCATCCTGAATTTAATAGGAATACGATTATTTCTTGATTTTTGGGTTAAAATTAAGAAAAAATGAGATATCGAGAGAATACAGGAGTATTTAAGAGGAATTATTAAATTTGCGCCGGTTTCTTCGGGAATATGGGCTTGCACTTTAATGGCAAATTTACTAATATAGAAAACAGGTTAGCACTCAACAACGTGGAGTGCTAATAATCTCTTAAGTAATGAGATTATTCAACATTACGGATCAAAAATTTGAAGGAGGAATTACGAAATGAAACTTGTACCATTAGGAGATAAGGTCGTATTAAAGCAGTTAGTCGCTGAAGAGACAACAAAATCAGGTATCGTACTGCCCGGTCAGGCAAAGGAAAAGCCCCAGCAGGCAGAGGTAATTGCAGTTGGTCCCGGCGGAATCGTGGATGGCAAGGAAGTAGTTATGCAGGTTAAGGTTGGTGATAAAGTGATTTATTCCAAGTACGCCGGAACCGAAGTAAAGCTTGAGGATGAGGAATTCATCATCGTTAAGCAAAATGATATTGTTGCAGTAGTAGTAGACTAATATAAAGGAGAGTAATAACCATGGCAAAGGAAATTAAATACGGCGCAGAAGCCAGAGCGGCTCTTGAAATTGGCGCAAATAAATTAGCAAATACCGTTAAAGTAACCCTTGGTCCTAAGGGAAGAAATGTTGTTCTTGATAAATCCTTCGGTGCTCCGTTAATTACCAATGATGGTGTGACCATTGCAAAGGAAATTGAACTGGAAGATCCTTTTGAGAATATGGGAGCACAGCTTGTAAAGGAAGTAGCAACTAAGACAAACGATGTTGCCGGTGATGGTACCACAACTGCTACCGTTCTTGCACAGGCAATGATTTCTGAGGGTATTAAGAACCTGGCGGCAGGCGCAAATCCGATCATCTTAAGAAAAGGTATGAAGAAGGCTACAGATGTAGCTGTTGACGCTATCTTAAAGATGAGCTCTACCTTAAAAGGAAAAGAGCAGATTGCAAGAGTTGCAGCAATCTCCGCAGGTGATGATGAAGTAGGCCAGTTAGTGGCTGACGCAATGGAGAAGGTATCCAATGACGGTGTTATTACCATTGAAGAGTCCAAGACCATGAAGACAGAGCTTGACTTAGTAGAGGGTATGCAGTTTGACCGTGGATATGTATCCGCTTATATGTGCACCGATATGGATAAGATGGAAGCAAACCTTGATAATCCATATATCCTGATTACTGATAAGAAGATCTCAAATATTCAGGAAATCTTACCGGTATTAGAGCAGATCGTTCAGACCGGCGCAAGATTACTTATTATCGCTGAGGATGTAGAAGGCGAAGCACTTACAACCTTAGTTCTCAATAAATTAAGAGGTACCTTTACCGCTGTTGCTGTTAAGGCTCCTGGCTATGGCGACAGAAGAAAGGCTATGCTTCAGGATATCGCAATCTTAACCGGTGGTACTGTGATCTCCGATGAATTAGGTCTTGATCTTAAGGAAGCTACCTTAGAGCAGTTAGGCCGTGCAAAATCTGTTAAGGTTCAGAAGGAAAATACTATTATCGTTGACGGTGAAGGCGATAAGGACGAAATCGCTGCTAGAATCAACCAGATTAAGGCTCAGATTGAGGATACTACTTCTGAATTTGACAGAGAAAAATTACAGGAAAGACTTGCGAAGCTGGCAGGCGGCGTAGCAGTAATCCGTGTTGGTGCAGCTACCGAAACAGAAATGAAAGAAAACAAGCTTCGTATGGAAGATGCTCTTGCAGCAACCAGAGCAGCAGTTGAGGAAGGTATTGTTGCAGGCGGCGGTTCTGCATACATTCATGCTACTAAGGAAGTTAGCAAGTTCGCTGAGACCTTACAGGGCGATGAAAAGACCGGTGCAAACATTATCTTAAAGGCACTGGAAGCTCCTCTGTACAGCATCGTAAATAATGCAGGTCTGGAAGGCGCAGTTGTAATCAGCAAGGTTAAGGAAAGCGAGCCTGGTATCGGCTTCAACGTATTAACAGAAGAGTATGTTGATATGGTTAAGGCAGGTATCCTTGATCCTACTAAGGTTACCAGAAGCGCACTGCAGAATGCAACCAGTGTAGCATCTACCCTGTTAACAACAGAGTCTGTTGTTGCAAATATTAAGAGCAACGAGCCGGCAGCACCTGCAGGCGGCGGAATGGGTATGATGTAATCAATCGTACAAAATAACAAAGGCACAGGGAGCAGTAAAAAGACAGAAGCTATCCCTGTGAAATAAGAGACTGCAATCTATCGCACTATACACAGAGAAGGCAAGAATAGAAAATGGCTAAAAGCGTATGAGGAATTACAGACCATTTCTATTTCTGCCTTCTCTTTGCTAAATGGAGGATTTTTAGCCCGGAAGAGATGGAGCAAGGTGTCAGAAGAATAAAAAGAGCCTTGAAATATGAATAATCAAAAATATATATTGACATCCTGCTAATTATTGTATATGATTAGGCCGTACATAACTAATGCTAGGGGAGCCCAGGGCTGAGAAGCATGCGAATAT
>JAJUHH010000257.1 GCA_029267975.1 Clostridiales bacterium | reverse complement strand
TTATATGTGTTTCTGATCTCCGGTTCTTTATTCACAATGATTACCTCCTAAGTTCCTATCTCATAATCCAAGTATAACCTATAACTTTCATTATATAGTATTATACCAAATCCCGCAACATTTTCAATTACTATTAAATTTATTTCCACTTTATGGCGATTACATTACTGAATGTGCTCCACCAGGTAAGTGTGGTTCCTGCTTGGCTGGACCATTGTAAATGAGAAAAGCTGCTGCAATTCCTTGCAGCAGCCCTGGCACTCCTTCCTAAGTAGGACGGTTATTCGGAAATCACAACCGGATGGATCTCGATGTTAGCTACATCGATTCCTGTTTTACTTTTTACAACATCTTCTACGATAGCCAGCTGCTGATCGGTAAGTGACTCTGCATTCACTACAACCTCAACCTTGCCTTCATTGATCGAAACGATCGATCCGTCAAAGCCCTTTGCTTCCAGCAATATCTCTGTGTCATTTTCTTTGCTTGCATTGGC
Source organism: Clostridiales bacterium (assembly GCA_029267975.1). Lineage (GTDB taxonomy): Bacteria > Bacillota > Clostridia > Lachnospirales > Lachnospiraceae > Mobilitalea. The sequence goes on along the minus strand of JAJUHH010000257.1, from coordinate 4,070 downwards.
TGCCTGCTCCATCATAGCTTCAAAAGCTGCCTGTTTCTGCTCTTCGGTTGCACTTTCGCTTTCATAGATATCCAAATAGGTTTGTTTGTTCTTGGCTCTGGTCTGCTCTTTCTTAATCTGGTTGGATATGAAATAGCTGGGGTCAATTTTTGCACTTGCCAGAACAGCCTCACCGGGAACGCCTTCTTCAAGATTTAACTCACCGTTATCGGTTACATCCTGCGCATCTGCTGCCACGATATCTTCGTCAGAGATATCCATCAGCTCTTCACCGTCTTCATTTTCAGCCATATCCTGCGTATCTTCATCCTCTGATACAACATCCTTACCTGTGTTTTCAACTGCCAGTACATCTGATTCATCAGTATCTGCCAGATCATCACTATCGTCTGTATCCATTACATCCATCCCATCTACTTCCGTGTATTCCTCATAGTTACCGGAAGCATCGGTTGCCTGGCTGCCGTCATCCTTATCGTTGTTTGTAAAGCTTAAGTACCCTGCGATTACGATCATAATGGCCAGCGCCGTGATTATGATGTGATTCTTTTTAAATATATTTTTCATGTTTGACCTCCTGATCAATTTAATCTCCACTCTGCCAAAACAGTGTGAAAATTATTTTTCACACTATTCACTCCTCATCTTCATTACTTTTACCTTATGCGCAGGTACATCAAATAATACCTCTACGGCTTCCATTATATCCATTTGTACTGCCGGGTTATCTCCACCCTCTGCGACTACTACGATGCCTTCTATCTCCGGTTCAAGTTCCTTATAGATATAGGGAACTGAATTACCATTCTCGTTCGTAACCAGAACAGTATTTTCTTCTTTCTGGACACTGATATTATTTCTGCTTCCGCCCTCCCCGTCAACTTCGTTTAAGCTTTCCTGTGTAGAAGAGCCATCCTTTAATGGAACCTTTTCCTTCGAGCTAGTCAAAGTGATGTAAACCTCCACCTCTCCAACGCCGGATACCTTTCTCAGGAAATTTTTAAGCTTATTCTCATTCTCTGTTATATAGGTATTCTCACTATAGCTTGTCGTATTCGTATCATTTTGCAAGTCCGGGGTACTGATGTTCTTTGAATTATCCTCAGAAGATTTATTTATTTTAAAAACACTTGGAAATGATAATAAAATGAGTAAAATACCAGCCATAAATAACATGACCAGTCTTGGCAGGCCTATTTTTTTCAGGGATATTTTTATCTTATCCGGGGATATATTTACTTTATCCATATTAGCCTCCCTGTATAGTAATATTTATATTACCTTGTTCGATATTATAGAAGTCCGAGAGTTTATTTTTTATATGAATTTCCAGAGGGGAAGGCGGGCTTTTTTCCTGCTGCTGCCCTTTTTGTCCTATGCTGATCCGGTTGATCTCAATTGACTTTATATCAAGGGATCTGGCCTCTTCGTCTTCACCGGCCTGCTCTTTCCTGGCTATTATCTCCATACGGAGCACTTCCCCAAAGGTCTTGTTCTTAGCATTCTTATCAATGGTAATCTCAAAATCGGTCATGGTAAGTTCCTCCTCCTTTAACTGGGCTTCCACCTGGCTTCGCAATTTATTCTCATATTCTGCGAAGATGGCTTTGCTTTGGGCCTCGTCCATTCGATTTAGATCATTTTTAAACTCCGAGGTCTCCAGAGAGAATTCGTTGGATTGCAGAAAATACTCCAAATTGGCCTCGATGTTGGTTAATTTCAGCAAGGGGGATATCACAATCAATACCAATATCATGCCGGATACAATGCCGATATATTTCTTATAGCTCTTGTCCCCCAGCAGATTCATGATGATCGTATTGAGGATCATATAAATGACAATATTTCTTATCCAGGTATAGATTTCATCCATACATAAGCACACCTTTCCTTCTTACCCATCTTTTCAATGCTCCTCTTACTTAACACTCCCGGTGGTGACTGCCACGATGGTAATGGACAGGAGGAACAATACTGTACCTACAAATACACTCTGCAGCAGCATGGCTGCAGATTTTGCCGAGGCGCTGACACATTCAATGAAGCGCTTATCTGAAATGGGCTGAAGAATTGCGCTGCCTACTTTATATACAATCACTACCATCAAAAGCTTTAAAAATGGAACGGCAATGATTGTTAAGATGACTACCAGTCCAGCCACTCCTATGGCATTCTTCAGTAATATTCCTGCGCTCAGTATGGTTTGGGCGGTTCCTCCCAGAGCATCACCTATTCCGGGAAGCGACTCTGAAGCCTTGATCAGTGTGGAGCGCTTTACCTGATCTACTACGGGAACGATCAATCCCTGAATCGCATTAAATCCAACCACAGCTGCCAGCATACTTTTTAACAGCCAACCGATGGCGGAGGCAAAAAGCTCCGCTAGCTTTGACAGCATATCCTCCTTAGACAGGTTGTTGGCTAAGATAATAATCAGATAAAAATTAATCATCGGAATGATGACCTTTATAATCAGAACATCCACTAGGGTAATCAATATTAAGGCCGTCTCATAGTACATCATGGAGCTGGCGGCTCCTGAGGTAAAGGCCACTGACATAAAATAGGACGGCGCCAGCGCCCGCATGAAGTCCAGGACGGAATTCAAGGCGTCGGAAGCAATCTTAGAGGCTACCACAAAGGATCCGATGAGTAGCCCAAACAAGAGCAGGTAGGTTACATAATATCCGGTCTCAGATACCTGACTGTTTTTAAAGGCCACAGATAGATTGGTAAATAAAGCGGCCAGCAGGGCAATTGTAATCAGACTGGCAAAGGTTCCGGTATTGGCTTTGAGCTCGCCCTTCACTGCATTTACCAGCTCCTTGCTTATTCCCTGAAGGGAGAAGGGCTTCTCCCCGCTGACCAGCTTGCCTACATAATCCCCGAAATTAAAATCATTTCCCTTGCCTAGTACATCCCTGATGACTTCCTGAATCTCCGAATAATCAATCTCCTCTGTACTTCCGGGAAGCCTAGATGCATTTTGGGAGTTATAGTCTACAGTAATCCTATCAGCTGTTCTGCCTGTGGTGCTTGCCCTTGCAGGCTGACTATGACAGGCGCTAAGCAGCACTGCAACAAGTATAATAACGAATATTTTATATTTACCCATGATTTTCACCCTTATCAAAGCCCGGTCATACGCTCAGGAGGCCATTAATCGTATCAAGGATTGCCAACATAATCGGCATACTAATTGCCAGTATGGCAAGCTTACCCACCAGCTCAATCTGTTCGCCTATTGCATTATAGCCGGAATCCTTGCACAGGGAAGCGGATATCTCTGTCACATAGGTGATACCGATGATTTTAATCAGGATGGTTACATAAGCCTGATTAATCTTAATATAGCCCTGAAGGCGATCAATGGCATCAAAGATTACCTCCAGCTTCCCCATCCCCCAGATCAGAATGAATACACAGGCTGCAATACTGATATAGAGCGAGAATTCTTCTTTCCCTTTTTTAAATATAATTGCGAGAATAACTGCTATCATTCCCGCAGCAGCAATTTGTACCATGTCAACCTCCTTATGCTTGTCCCCAACAGTGACCGTTCATGGAAGGAAGAACTTATCATACGATGTTGAACAACTGCTGTATGGTCAAAAACAGATCGGTCAGGTGCGGCAATAACCAGAGCAGAACTAGGACAATACCGGCCAGGCTTGTCATAAATGCCAGTTCATCCCTTCCCGACTGCTTTAATATTTGATTTAATATGGAAACCAGTATGCCCACTAAGGCGATTCTTAAGATAAAATAGAGATCCATACTTCCCCCTTATTTTCATACCATGATTATCGTTATAAAAATACCTGCCATGATACCCAAAGTATTATACAGATAGGTCTTTTCCTTTGCTGTCTTGGTCAGCTCACCTATCTCCTCCTCCAACTGCGCCAGGTAAAGGTCAAAGGTATTCATCTGCATATCTTTATCCAGATAACCAAGATTTTCGCCAAATCGGGCAAGCTGAAGCTTATCCTTCTTTGACAGGGAGGTATTCGTAAGCTCCTTTTCCGTTGCTGCCTTCCATGATCTGGCTGAGGCCCTCCGGGTCCTCC
>JAJUHH010000256.1 GCA_029267975.1 Clostridiales bacterium | reverse complement strand
TTCTTATAATGCAAATCTTCATCCTGTAAAATTTGAAGCCTTAGGAGTTCTTTCTGAACCCTCCGCCCTTACTTCTCGTTAACCAACTTACCAGTCATGTGCTCAATATCAATAGCAAAAAGCTGTACTCGATCGATGCCATGTGCCAATTCTTCTTCAACCTCTTCCGCAGTAGGGTAATACTTCAGGGCCAATTTACGTGCCTTATCCTCTGTCAAGTTCCGATCCTCAATAAGTTTTGCTCTGCCAAAAACTATGACGCTGGTTACATTCCATTCCCAGCAGCCTTCTTTCTTAAATCCTGTGTTCCATGTAGTGAAGCACACCTTGTCACAACTTTTGATGGCAGAAACCTTATGACCTTCCCTTGCACCATGAAAATAGATACGATTCTCCTCCTCATCATAGTAATAATTAATGGGAATCGTATAGGGATACCCTTCATCCCCGATCACTGAAAAGGCTGCTCTTTTCTCTTCTGTTAATATTTTTTTGCATTCCGCCTCAGGAACAGCCTGCTTAAATCTTCTCATTGGTCGAAACATCTTATCCCCCCTGTAATCATTTTCTGTATTCTGAACTATACAGTTACTAGCCTAGATGGACTGCTTCTGATGAAGTCAATCCATGCGAATCATCCCATTCCAATGACTTTTTAAAGCCTCGCTTCCACAGTACAATTGCAAGAGGGATACTAATGATTTCATTGAAAACGAAGGCCAGCCAAACCAGATTTACATTTCCAAATCTACTTAAAATGTACACAAGTATAAGGGGAAGGATCGCCTGTCTGGTCATTGATATGTACATACTATCCTTACCAAGGGACAAGCCCTGAAGTCCCGCACCCATGACAAGGGAGGGAATAAATATGAGGGCAACCGTCGCAAAGATTCTAACCGCAGGAATACCGATGGCAAGCATGTTGTCCGATGCATCGAAAAGCTTGAGTACAAGTGTTGGTGCACACATCATAAGCAGTAAGAAGGGTACATAAAATAAAACACTGTAGATGATCGCATACTTAATCGCTTCATTTATTCTGCTCTTCTTCCTTGCGCCGTAATTATAGGCAACAATTGGGATAATTCCATTATTAATGCCATGAACTGCTACAGTAGCAATATTCATAATCTTGATACATACTCCGTATACCGCCACTGCTGTGGATGTAAATCCAAGTAAAATCGAGTTCATAACCACACCGATAGCCGATGAAAGTATCTGTACGAGGGTTGAAGGAAAGCCCACCTTGATAATCTGCTTTATGCTTTCCTTATCCTGATGTATGGTAAAGGTAAAGGGAATCTCCTTATTCCATCGTTTGTTAATAAGTATTCCCGCCACCATACCAACACATTGCCCGATCACTGTTGCAAGTGCTGCACCGAATGTTTCCATCCTGGGAATTCCAAACCATCCAAAGATGAAGATCGGATCAAGGATAAGATTGGTGACTGATGCAGCAGATAAGGTGAATATAAAAAGTGTTGATTTACCGCTTGCTATTACAAATCTGTCAAAAACCCACTGACCCATCTGTCCAAAGGAGAAAAACATACAAACGGAAAGATACTGCTTACCGTAAGAAGCGATGACCGCATTCCCACCGGACTGCCATTCAAAATACCAGTCCACAAACAGCAGGCAAAGGATGCAGATGATTAACCAGGAGCATAACGCAATAAATAATGCTGCATTTGCCGCTTTTTTGACTTTCGCTTCATCCTTCTCACCAAGGGCTTTAGAAATCACTGCATTCAGGCCGACGGCATTGCCGAGACCCAGGGATGAAATAAGAAGCTGCACCGGTGCAGCTAGGGAAAGAGCAGTCAGCGCCTCCTCCGAAATATAGGCGACAAAGATAGAATCAACGAAATTGTACAAGGAATGAATGAGAAGGGAAAGCATAAGTGGAAGCCCTGTCGTTATGACCAGCTTGCTTATCCTCTCCGTCCCCATTTTATTTTCGGCCTTATTATCCATCAAGAACCTCCATGCATTAAATTTATTCAGCCAAAGCCAGTAAAAAAATAATAACATATGGAGTTAACTTCAAGTCAAGAGCTTTATGCAAATTTTACCACAATAAATCATAGGAAATCCTTATGCTCATTCATCTGATCAAGGATTTCTTTTACCTTACTTTCACTGTTTACATCCGTCAGGACGGTAAGATAATCGCCTTCCTTCAGTTTTGTATCACCTTTGGGAATAATCGTCCTGTCTCCTTGCTTAATTCCAACCAGTAGGGATTTACCAGGCCATTTTATGTTTTTGACCATTTGGTCTGCAAATTCGGACTCGTGCTTCACAATAAACTCAACGATGATATTATTGCTGCTTTCATTGATATCTTCGTCATTTTCATTTAAAAGTAAATTATCTAAAAGTGCATCATAAATCGGAGGGCTCTTCAGTAGATCAGCCACTACATATGCAATCACTGCAACCACTGTTAAGGAAAGCATATGGGTAAATGAGCCTGTCATTTCCATGATGAGTACGATACCTGTAATGGGTGCTCTAACGATAGCAGTAAAAAAACCTGCCATAGCAAGAATAATAAAATTATTGTATAATTCCTGATCAACTCCCAAATAATTGATGGATATACCTGCAAAAACAGCTCCTATGGTAGCACCTAAGATGATCAAAGGAAAGAAAATACCCCCCGGTGCCCCTGACCCAAAACTGATCATGGAAAATAGAAGTTTTATCATAAATATCATGATCAGGAACAGGATGCCATTTTTCAGCGTCAATTCTTCTACGATCCTATGTCCTCCTCCTAAAACAAGAGGAAACAGCATTCCTAACACACCGGCCGCTACAAAGGGGATAATTAGTTTGGTTTTGTCATTCATTAATTTAAGTTTACCATAGAAGGTCTTTGCTTTAAGTATTGCATAATTATAAAGCGCTCCCATTCCTCCAAGCAATACTCCCAGAAAAATGAGCAACCAGTACTGCCTTAAAGGAATTGCTTTCATTATTTCAAAGTCAAAGATAGGTGCCATTCCAAATACTTCTTTTGAAACATAGTCTGCAGCAACTGCTGCTGACATCATGGATAGTAATATAACTGGGGAAAAGTACTTAAATATTTCTTCCAAGGCAAACACAACCCCTGCCAATGGAGCATTAAAAGATGCTGCTAACCCGGCGCTTGCCCCACTGGCCATGAGAATTCTTCTTTCTAACCGTCCTTTTCCTATCTTTGTTCCCAATCCCTCCGCTACACAGGCACCAAGCTGAATGGATGGACCTTCTCTTCCTAAGGAAAGACCTCCTCCAATACAAATTGCGCCTCCGATAAACTTAAGACACAAGGTATGAAGCCAAGGCTTCCTGTTTCTAAAATGACCTTTCATGATACCCTCCAGTTGTGGTATTCCACTTCCGGAAATCATCTTATCCTTAGAAACCAAATACCCAACAAAATACCCGGCCACGCATAAAAGGATCAATGCAATAGGAAAGAGCATAAGGTTATTTCTCAAAAAGTCATAGATATGAAAAGATAATTCCTCTGCATTCTTCAAAGTTATTCTATATAGGACTACAACTGCTCCTACCACGAGCCCAACAAGTAAGCTCTTAAAAACGATCACAATATTTTGAAAATAGTTATCTGTTAGTACCTTATCGTTGTTTTTCATATCCTTCACTCCGAATAATAATGTGATAGTCCATGATATTGCTCAACACAAACCAAGGCAAAGTATACCACAATAAGTAATATCCGTAAATCAGGGCTTTCCTAAAAATTTAGGAAAGCCCTGCTATTACATATTATCATAAAATATCATCATTCTCATAAAATTTCGATAGTCGCTCAATTTCCTTATCCTTATTCCACATATAACTGAGGTGCAGCTCTGTACCATTTTTTATACGAATAAGATTTTCTTTGTGCTTCCATATAACAATCACACCCACAAACATCAGGATCATCATTCCAAGAGCATCATGTTTTGCAATTCCGTATACAACAGGCAGTATGATTGATGCAGATATGGGCAACACACATATATAATCAATTGAGAAAGCTAATATTGCTCCCCCGAACAGCGCTATTAAAAAGACAATTGGGGAATAAGCAAGTAATGACCCACCCATACAAGCGAGTCCTTTTCCGCCGCGGAATTTCATATAAAAGGGGAAGATATGTCCTAATATACAGGCAGATGCAGTTATTACAAATGAATATGTTGCATCTGCGTAAAGATATGTAGTCAATTTGACGATACTGTAGGCTTTGAAAATATCAAGCAGTATGCATAGAATACCAATTTCTTTTCCCATTGTAATATAAGCATTAGAGGCACCGGCATTTCCAGAACCCTTTTTTCGTATGTCAAATCCCCTTTTCAAAGAAAATAAATATGACGGATTGATCGTTCCAACAAAGTAACCTAGGCTGAGGCAAATTACATAGTTCATATTAAACCTATCCATTTCTATTTTTATTCCTATGATGTCACCTGCACGTTATAATCTCGGAAATCTCTGGAATACCCCTTAAGTGCATTACCTATATTTTAAGCTAAAAAACGATATTTT
>JAJUHH010000255.1 GCA_029267975.1 Clostridiales bacterium | reverse complement strand
GTCGCATCGTCGTTCAATATGATTTCAACGGAGGATATGCACTGGTGCCTACAGGAAAGGTAGAATCCGTAGATTTATCCAAGGGTACATCAAATTATAATTCAAGTAAGACTTATACATATCTGATTTATGCTCAGGTGATTGATACCAGTGGTAAGGAAATTCTATCCGGCGGCCCTTATCCTTACCGTTATAACGGCATATACCCCCAATCGGGTCCTTATATGATATATCATCAGCTAAAAAAAGAAAAACTTACCTTAAAACGGGGTGGATCTACCATAACCTTTCATCAATACCTTGCAACCAGTGTGGTAGGAAAAAAGGGAGTAGTTATAAAAGCTCAGTATCATGGTGGTATCCGTGGTAATTCAGCGACAGGATGGTTTCCTGCTGACGCTAATATGCAGATTATTCCTGAATACAATCTATTTATAACGGCAAAGGATGTATCAGGCGGTAAGAAAGAGGATGGAGCCAGAGTAGGTGTTGTAAACTTAAAGAATAAGACGGTTATTCCCTTTGAGCATTCGTATGAATTAGGCCCTACCTATGACTCTGAAAACAAGGTGATTATTGGCAATTATATATACAAGCCAGATGGGACGAAGATACCTAATTCAGAGTATGCTGCGTATGATCAGATGAGGGGTACGCTTATTACTTCCAATGGATATTTTCATATATACGATAAAAATAATTACAATAGCTATAAAGGCGTCGTATCAATGAAAACTGGTAAAGCATATACCCATAAAAATCTGCGTTGCACATATGATGCCAGCTGGTGGAAATACCACTCCACTGTCAGTGTCGACGAAACTCTTTGGGTGACCAAAGAGGATAAGAATGGTAATTTAAAATGGGGACTTGTTAATCTGCAGGGTAAGATAATTCTTCCTTTCGAGTACGATTATGCGATTACTGATGCGTGGGTAAGAGCAAAGAATGGGTATGCCTTAGTTATGCAGAACGACAAATTAGGCATCGTAGATACGAAGGGAAAAGTGGTTTTGCCATGTAAGTATTGGACAATTAACGAAGATGGCGATTATTTCGTGGTTTGTGATGATTCCACCGGCAGTGGTTTATATGGTTTATTCAATCGAAAAACCGGGAAGATGGTTGTACCCTGTTCTTATTATTCTATAGGAGCAGTGATTGAAGGTGCTTTTGTAGTAAAGCTTGGTCCTAGCTTATACGCTCTAATGAATGACAAGGGAGAAGAGATAACTCCGGCTTATCTAGGCTTCAATACGGCAGGTCGTGGTCTGTTTTATAATACAAATGGCGATTACGTAGGACCGGATGGTAAGATTGTATTTCCAAGAAATGCAAAAGTGGGTATGTACAATGGAAAGAAGGTATATTATGGAGATGACCTTACGCTTGTGGTAAAGAACGGAAAGGTTGGCTATATCAATGCCTCAAGGCTGAAGACAAAGGAGAAGGGGCTGCCGACTACACCGCTCTTTAAAACTGAGCCTGCTCCTTTGAACAGCGAACTTAAATACAGCCTGATCCAGTATCCTTACAAACAAGTCTATAAAATCGGTGAAGCATTTGAAATCAAGGACTTTATTCTACATTCAGAGGATGTTGATGGAACAAGGAAGGTGCTTGATAATTCCAAGCTTCATTTTGTCGTTTCGGGTACGGTCAAGGTCACAGACGGTTATAAGTTTACTACGGCGGGAATTAAAGAAATGGTATGCTATTATGATGGTGTGAAAACTAATGTTTCCTTTGAGGTATTGGTCCTGGATCCGGCCACTACAGGAGATTTGCTGGATAATGGTACCTACACCATTGGGGTTTACGGCAAGTATTTAAAGATTGTCAATGGTTATATTGAACTGTGGGATACAAAGCCTGCAGATAAATTTACCATTAAACTGGTTAATTACGATAAGGATCATGGTCCGAAGTATTATATCATGACGGAAGATGGACGATACCTTGCGCAAGGCTCCTCAAGTGATGGTGACCAGCTAATTGTCTCAAATGTACCCCATATATGGCGTATTAACAAGTATAGCACCTTCTGTACCATCCGGGATTATGGAAAGCAGAAATTAGTCGTCAATGCTTCGGGAGAAAAGAGCAGCAATGGTACAAAGATCATCGTTTGGTCCCATACTGGCTCAGCTCCGGAGAATGCAAAGCTTACCTTTACACCGGTAAAATAGTCTCTTGCAATACCGATTATCAGATGATGTAAGTGAAAAGGAAGGAATAACCTGCATTTTGGATGCTGGTTGTTCCTTCCTCTTTGTTCGTTTGTGATGTGCTATTATATTATAATTTAATAACGCCTTTTTCTATCGAATGATTGAACTGGGAGTTCATTAGTAACCTCTCTATTTCTGCTTCAGGAACAGGTTTACTAAACCAGTAGCCCTGAATCTTATCACAATCATTTGCAGCCAGATAATCAAGCTGATCCTTGGTCTCTACTCCTTCTGCAATAACACTTAGGTTCATACAGCGTCCGATTCCGATGATGTTGCTTAAGAGAGATTTACTGTCCCCATCCTGGCAAATGTTATCAATAAAAGACTTATCAATCTTTAAGGTGTTGATAGGCAGGAGCTTTAGGTAATTCAAGGAAGAATAGCCCTTACCAAAATCATCAAGTGCGATTTTAACGCCCTTGCTTACAAGAACATTTAGATTATCCTTAATCACATCAAAGGATTCCATCAGCACGCTTTCCGTGATCTCAAGCTCCAGGGATTGTGGTTCCAGATGGTACTCCTCCAGGGTTTGCAAGATTGTTTCCACGATGTCATTTTGAAGCAGTTGCAGGACGGATACATTAACTGATACGGTAATCTCTGTCAGGCCCTTGTCATGGAGAAGTTTGATGAATTCACAGGCCTTCTTTATTACCCAAGTTCCGATGGGGATAATCAGATGGGTTTCTTCGGCGATACTAATGAATTTTAGGGGAGGCACCAGACCCATATCCCTGCTGTTCCAACGAAGCAAGGCCTCAATACCTGTATATTTTTGCTGCTTGATATCATACTGGGGTTGGTAATAGAGCTCCAATTCATTGTTATCTAACGCATCATGAAGATTTTTATGGATTATCATTCGCTCGGTAATGGCTTTATTCATCTCGTTTTGGTAGATGATATAGCAGTTTCCGCCGTTTTCCTTAGCCTTATACATGGCAATATCCGCGCACCGCAGCAGTTCGTTGATGTTGCGGCCGTGCTCAGGATAGATCGCAATTCCAATGCTGATGTTAATATAGATAGAGCTGTCATTTAAAGGAAAGGGATCTATCACGGAAGCGAGAAGATGTTCCGCATGTTCTGTGACATCCTGCAGCTCAGATACATGGTCGAAGACAACCACGAATTCGTCGCCGCCCTGTCTGTATATAGACCCGGATCCCTGTAAGCGAGAGACCAGCCTTTTACTGAAGAGACTGATCAACTGGTCGCCGAAATTGTGACCCAGGGTATCGTTGATCACCTTGAAGTTATCAATATCAATATACATTAAGGTAAAATTGATGGATTGTGCCGAGATCAGACTTTCATCTTTCTCTTCATTCAAAGCCAGACGATTGCTGAGGCTGGTCAACTGATCATGATATGCAAGATAGGTTAATTTCTGCTGATAATCCATCAAAAGATTCTGATGCTCCATTAAGGTCTCGTATTGCTGGCGCAGCTCCTCCTCCTGGGCGGTCAGCTCTTCATAGGTTGCTTCCAACTCCTCGTGGGTAGCCGATAATTGCCGATAACTGCTGTCTAATCGTTCTTCGTCCACGCGGACCCTTTTCAGGGCACTATAAACCAAGGTAAAGATAGCAGCACCCGAAAATAATATAAATAGCCAACCCTTGACCATGCTGATGATAGTAAACAACTGTTTGTCTTGAACGAGAATTTCCACAATTCTGTCGGACAATAAGATCCAGAGAACGCCAAGAATAATATATATTCCGGCAATACGCAAGGCTCCCTTGAGAGGATTATTGCTGTATGCCGTAAAGCGAGAGAAGTGTTCCAGAAAAGGGTAGTTACTATCCGCAGTGCTCTTGTGTTTCTTCATCTTCATCGTTTTACCTCATAGTATCAGATATTTTACGCATTAAATGCTCATGCTATTAATTATAATGTTAAAAATTGCATATTACAACAATTTTCTACATTTTCTTGATTAAGCACTGTTCTGTGCCACTGTTCACACCAGATTCAACTTAACATTAAGATCTCTGCAAAGGTTCCTGCGTGAACAGTAACGTTACTGTCCATCCTCGATTCAACTGAAAAAACAAACACAAAACAAATAAATCCAAACAAATATACAAAAAATAGGATTGACTGGCACCGATATCAGCGTTAAAATAAAATTAAATCAAAGGAATACATATACAAACAAACAAAAACAACATATTTTATTAATCTGAGGAGGAACAGCAGTATGATAAATGAACTTGAAATCAAACAAGAGATATGTGAAATCGGAAGAAGAATATATGACAAAGGGATGGTTGCCTCCAATGACGGTAACATTTCCGTGAAATTAAATGAGAATGAGTTCTTATGTAC
>JAJUHH010000254.1 GCA_029267975.1 Clostridiales bacterium | reverse complement strand
CCGATCTGAGTGAATATGAGGAGACGGTAATCAAAGCAGTCGGATATCCAGAAGAAATGAAGGGGAAGATTGAAGTGAAAGCCTTCAGAACAAGTGCCCTTCCTCCCAGGGAGGATATAGAGGCTGCCGTTGCCTGGGCCAGTGCAAGAGGGCTTTGCAGTGCGGACCTTACCTATGACCAATTAGTTTATGATGTGAATACGAAGTAAGAATAGAGTTAGAGTAAAAGCAAGGGGAGCGCAATGTTTCGTATTGAACATGTTTCTATTCAGTATAAGAATAATAAGGATACCCTTCCGGTGATAAGAGATCTCTCCATGCAGATCAGGCAGGGAGAGGCGCTTGTGATTCTTGGAAGCTCCGGTTGTGGCAAATCGACCCTGATCAATGCCTTGGCAGGTTCGATTGCTATGGAGAGCGGATCGGTGAGCTTTGTAAAGGAGTCGGGAAGGGAACAGGGAAGAGAACAGGGAAAAGAAGCTGAGGGGGAGCAGCAAGAGGAGAAGCAGCCGCTTAACCCCAAGCTCCATAAAATAGGCCTGATACCGCAGAATTGTGGCCTACTCCCCTGGAAGAGGGTAAGGGAGAATTGCATCCTCCCCTTAAAGATCAGGCGAATTAAGATAGATCAGGCTTACAGGGAAGAAATGAATCGGATCTATGAGGCACTAAATATCCTACATATCCTGGATAAGTACCCCTCCCAGTTAAGCGGGGGACAGCTGCAGCGGGCTGCCATTGCCAGAGCATTTATCCTTAAGCCGGATTTACTGCTGATGGATGAGCCTTTCTCGGCTCTGGACGCCCTGACCCGGGAAGAAGCCAGGGAATTGTTCCTGACCGTCTGGAAGCAGATCAGACCCACCACGATTATGGTCACCCATAGCATAGAGGAGGCTCTGTATCTGGGAACCACCATCTGTATCATGGAGGAGCAGGAGGGAAGGATCAGCCTTCAAATGGAGAATCCGTATTTCGGTCAGCTCTGCCCCCAGGAAATTGATTATCTGCTGCTGCAAAAGGAGCTAAGGGAGAGGCTAAAGAGCAGGGAGGAGAGGAAGGTGGCCCATGAATAAGTTGGTACAACGGCTTTGGACCTTTTTTCTTGGATATTTATCCATACATCTGATCTGGACGGTAGCCTATCTGCTCACTGACACCACGGTAATTCCTAATCCACTTGCTGTATACAGGGACTTTGCTGAGACCTTCAGTAGCAGTATACTTATTCATATCCTATACAGCCTGCGACGGATTGGGGCCGGGCTTGGCCTATCACTTGTCATCGGCATTCCTGTGGGAATCCTTATGGCTGGCTCAAAGAGAATGAATAAGCTTCTCTACCCCCTTGTGTATTTCAGCTACCCCATTCCAAAGACAGCGCTGCTGCCTGTGGCTATGCTGCTGTGGGGAATGAGGGATGGCTCCAAGATCGTGATCATCTTTTTGATTATTGTATTTCAGGTGATTGTTGCTGTGCGGGACAGCGTGATGAGCATTGATCCCAAAATGTATCAGGTCATAAAAAGTACCGGAGCAGGAAGAGGACAGATCATCCGGCATGTTACCCTGCCGGCGGTGCTGCCCCAGCTTTTGACCAGCGTAAGGGTTTCCCTTGGCTCTGCAGTATCTGTCTTATTCTTTGTAGAGGGTTATGGAACCAAATACGGAATGGGATATTATATCCTTGATTCCTGGTCCCGGATTAACTATATTGATATGTATCGTGGTATTATTGTGATCGCAGTCGTAGGCTTTGCTCTGTTTGAAGGTATTGACCTGCTTGACGGGAAGCTGTGTAGATGGAAGCAGGCAGCAGATTAGCCGGGGAGAGCTAGCATGTGAGAAACATTTTAGCAACTAAAAACCATAAAAAACTTATATAGAAGCTCATATAGATTTTATATAGAACACATATAGAAATTTATTGGAAAAGAAAACACTTATTAAGAGCGTTTTCACGAAAACATGCACGTAAATGATTGGAGGGTTGGCAGCTTATGGCTGAGGAGAAGAAGAACAGTGGTAAGAAAAGATTAATTGTAGGGATCAGCGGCGCCAGCGGTGCCATATTAGGGATTCAGCTGTTAAAGCTGCTAGGTCAATACCCGGATTGGGAAACCCATCTGATCATGACAGAGGGTGCCAAATTAACCATTCGCTCAGAGACGGAATATACGGTGGAGCAGGTGGCTGCACTTGCCGACAGGACCTATGAACCCCAGCAAATCGGTGCTTCCATTGCAAGCGGGACCTTCCGGACCGAGGGAATGGTAATCCTGCCATGCAGTATGAAGACAATTGCAGGAATAGCCTCAGGTTATTGTGATAACTTACTTTTACGGGCAGCGGATGTCACCCTGAAGGAGAAGAGAAAGCTGGTACTGGCGGCTAGGGAATGTCCTCTGAGTGCAATCCATCTTCGCAATATGCTGACCCTGACGGAGGCAGGGGCTTATATCATGCCGCCGGTATTATCCTATTATCAGCATCCCCAGAGCATTGAGGATATGAATCTGCATTTTCTGGGTAAGCTTTTGGACAAATTCGATCTTGAGCCGGCAGGCTACCGCAGGTGGGGGGAAGGCTGTTCTGATTATAGCAATGAAAGCAATGAATAAATAGGAAAGGTTGCTGCAAAATAAGAGATTCCTTTGCTTAGAGGAATTCCTGAAAAGGTAGTTTGCAGCAACCTTCTTTAATTACATAAAATTATTGTCTAACTTAATAATAGGATAGCAAATTTCATCATAAGATATTAAATTTCATTATAAGATAAGGAAATATTTCTTAATGAGAAGAAGCATCATTAAGGCTTAATGATAAATATATTCATTAATCCGCTTGATTCTTTTGAATGAATACCCTATGATAGATACAAGTTAGATGTGACTAACTCGAAAGGAGGAACTAAGTGATAGCTAAGGTTCATACCAAGGAAGTACGTTCTGGCGAAGCATCCAGACGACATGCGCTTGATCTGCAGATCGCCAGGCAGTGTGCACCCTTTCTGGCAGGGATCAAAATATCAAACCTCTTAATTATTCATAAGGATAACTTGGATCAGGTGAAAAAGATATTCAGTACATCACAGGTTAAACTGAACTGTATTTATCAGGATGAGGAAAGAGTAACATTATTTTTATATAAAGAAGAAGATATGCAGCTTAGGCTGCAGGAGCCTGAGGTGAAAGCCTTTCTATTAGGGATTGGATATCATGAGATACAGCTGACAAAGCTGCTGGAATGCATTACATGCAGATACCATGCTTTCATGAAGACGGCGGGACCCTTCCCACATGAGATCGGTGTACTTTTAGGTTATCCTGTAGCAGATGTAAACGGATTTATGGAGCATGAAGGGAAGAACTTCTTATACCTGGGCTATTGGAAGGTGTACAGTGATCTTCCGGGAGCTTTAAATACATTTTACAACTATCGCAAGGCAAAGGAAACGATGGTTTCTCTTGTCAGATGCGGTTATAGTATTCACAGAATTCTGACAGAGTATCAATTACAGGCTGGCTATCAAATTGATCATCAAGCTCTTGCGGTATGATGGGGCGGATGGTCCCCCAACTGCTTTAGGAGGAAGTCTTTTATATTGAAAGGAGAATTCATATGAGTAAGATTAGTGTCGTATATTGGTCACAGACTGGAAATACTGAGAAGATGGCAGAGGAAATCGCTAAGGGAATAAAGGAAGCAGGTAAAGAGGCAGCCCTTGTGGAGGTTTCCAAAGCATCCCTTCAGGATTTAAAGGAGGCTGCAACCTTCGCTCTTGGCTGTCCGGCGATGGGAGATGAGGTACTGGAGGAATCTGAGATGGAACCCTTTGTGGCTCAGGTGGAAACCTTTGTGGCAGGAAAGAGGATCGGACTCTTTGGCTCTTATGATTGGGGCGATGGCCAGTGGATGCGTGACTGGGCGGACAGAATGACCAAGGCCGGAGCAATCCTGGTTGGAGGAGAAGGAGTCATTGCCAATAACGAGCCTGATAGTGCGGCTCTTGCATCATGCAGAGAGCTTGGTATGGCGCTTGCAGCTGAGTAAGCGCTGTCTTAGGAAGGAAGGAATGGACCTATGAGAGTTGTAATCGTCGGAAGACATGACCGGATGGTTAGTCAATTTAAGAAAATTTGTAAATCCTATAACTGTAAAGCAAAAGTATTTACCCAGATGGCTGCGAATCTGAAGGATCAGATCGGAAGTCCCGATCTGGTTGTGGTTTTTACCAATACAGTGTCCCACAAAATGGTCCGCTGTGTGCTGACAGAAGCGGAGCGTTGTAAGGCAGATATTGTCCGCTGCCACACCAGCAGCGGAACAGCTTTAAATGAAATATTACAAAGTAAAGGGCGTGTTTCAAAACTAACATTTAAAGTTATGATTGAAGCACGTCCTTTTTTTGGGGGTAAAAAAATAGGACTCACAGTGATGTGATCCTCCGGAAGTTGGATTTTCAAGATTTTTTGCGTACTTTAATACACCTTTGTGTATTTCTGGGTTTTATACAGCCTCTTTCACCTTATGTAAATGGTGCCCAAGCCGTTCTTTCTGTATTTTAGAATGAAGT
>JAJUHH010000253.1 GCA_029267975.1 Clostridiales bacterium | reverse complement strand
TTACCCGGCGTCTGCAGGGCAGTCCCCTTAGCCAGGAGGAGCGCTGGGGGAAGAATTGGGAGCAATACGCTTTAGAGTATGGCAGGGGAATTGCCAGACTGCATAAAGCCTTATTGGAAATTCAGGAAGAAATCCCAGCAGATGATGTAAATCTATATGAGACCATCAGAGAATGGGCTCTGCCTAATGTTAGGCAGCAAAATATCCAGTGGAATATGGGAATAGAGGAGAAGTTTTTTGAGGATTACCTGGAACAGCTGAGGAGATTGCATCCCCAATTACCAAGGCAGCTCATTCATAGGGACCCCAATCCGGACAATATCCTATTTCATGGGGGAGTCGTAAGTGGATTTGTTGATTTTGATATCAGCGAGAAGAATGTCCGGTTGTGGGATGTCTGCTACTGTGCCACAGGGATCTTAAGCGATGATAAAAGCTATGAGAATTGGATTGATGTTCTACGCAATATTCTTCATGGCTATGATTTAGAAAATGCACTTACAAAAGAGGAAAAGCAGGCAGTCTTCTATATCCTCTGTTCCATTCAGATGATCTTCATCGCTTACTGCGAGGGAATAGAGGAACTAAAAGAGCTTGCCAAGACGAATCGCAAGATGCTGCAATATATTCTGGCGCATCAGGAACAGATCACAAAGATATTTCAATAAGTCGTTGCTTTACATTCATCGAATGGGCATTTGTGTCTCATTTCTTTTAATGCAAAGCTTCATCCAGATCGTGGTTCATAACTACCAAGGAAGGAAAGGATAACACGCATCCCATGTTATCCTTTCCTTCCTTTTCGCTTGTGTCTGTCCTGTTTTGCCTGAACTTGTCCTGGAAAACCGGACCACATTTGTCGGCATTTCGCCTGTTAGCATGAGAAAGAATACTGCTGCAGTTGCGGAATTGAGTGTTGATTACTGGGGACAGAAAGGCTAAGATATAGGAGTAGACAATATAGGATGAAGATAGTATTGAAATGACATTATAGGAGAGATTACATGATATATTACAATATCGTTCAGGCAAAGTTCCTTTCCAGGCCCAACCGTTTTATTGCCTATGCAGAGTTGGAAGGACAGGTGGTGGAATGCCACGTGAAGAACACCGGACGCTGTAAGGAATTATTAATTCCTGGCGCAACGGTCTATCTTCAGGAAGCGGACAAGCCGGACAGGAAGACAAAGTATGACCTGATTTCTGTGGTGAAGGGTGACAGACTAATTAATATGGATAGTCAGGTTCCCAATAAAGTATTTGCAGAATGGGTAAGAAAGGGCAATCTTGTTCACAATATTACAAGGCTGCAGCCGGAATGCAGATATCATAATTCCAGATTTGATTTTTACATTGAAGGAGATGACAGGAAGATATTTGTTGAGGTCAAAGGAGTAACCCTTGAGGAGGACGGAGTGGTCCTGTTCCCCGATGCCCCCACAGAAAGAGGTGTACGCCATATTCAGGAACTCTGCGACTGTGTCAGGGAGGGTTACGAGGCATATATCGTCTTCATCATACAGATGAAGGATGTCTTGTATTTTACCCCCAATGTTAAGACACATAAAGCCTTTGGTGAGGTACTTAAGATAGCCGGACAAAGCAAAGTGAATATTCTGGCCCTGGACTGTCATGTAACACCGGATGGTATTACAGCCGCTGACTTTGTAAGGGTAGAGCTGTAACATAGCCTGCGGGCAGATGGCCTCTTAAGGTTCGGTCAGTTGCGAATATAGGATAATTATGTTAGAATAATTTAGTTAATCAGGTTAGTAAATAGTCAGATCGAAAATCTGCATGAAAAGAAATGTGACACATGGAAAGGAGCTGCGTAGGATGCAGCAATATACTGGATTTGCCGCTGTCTATGACCTTTTTATGGATAATATCCCATATGAGGAATGGACGGATTATATAAAACACTTACTTCATAAGCATGGAATAGAGAATGGACTTCTTTTGGAGCTGGGCTGTGGCACCGGCAATATAACACGCAGGCTTGCTGCTTGCGGTTATGATATGATCGGGATTGATAGTTCTGAGGAAATGCTGGCCATAGCCCGAGAGAAGGGGTCTGAGCAGGATGGGATCTTATACCTGTGTCAGGACATGCGTGAGTTTGAACTCTATGGGACCGTCGCTGCGGTTGTCAGTGTATGTGACACCATGAATTATATTTTGAAAGAAGAGGAACTTCTTCAGGTATTCAAGCTGGTGAATAACTACCTTGATCCCGGAGGCTTATTTATCTTTGACCTGGACACCCAGTATGCCTATGAGGAGGTTCTGGGGGATAATACCATAGCCGAGAACAGAGAGGAAGGCAGCTTTATCTGGGAGAATACCTATTATGAGGATGAAATGTTAAATGAGCTAACGCTGACCCTCTTCATCCCTGAGAAGGCTTCTGTCTATCGAAAGTACGAAGAGCTTCATTATCGCAGAGCTTATCCTCTGGATACCATAAAGCAGCTGCTGGAGGAAGCAGGTATGGAGTTTGTTGCAGTCTATGATGCCCTGACAGAGAAGAAACCAAAGAAGACTTCTGAGAGAGTTTATTTTATTGCCAGAGAGAAGCGGCAGGCAAATAAGGTCTATATCAGTTAGAAACAGCCGACAGCAAAAGGTAACACATAAGCCATTGATAAAGGAGAAAAAATAATGACGGATTATATCATTCGTGCAAATGCTGCTGATCAACAGATACGGGCATTTGCGGCAACAACCAGAGAATTGGTGGAATATGCCCGCAGCATTCATAATACAAGTCCGGTAGCAACCGCTGCACTGGGAAGACTGCTTACAGCCGGAGCCATGATGGGAAGCATGATGAAGGGGGAGGATGATCTCCTTACCCTTCAGATGAAAGGAAACGGCCCCTTGGGAGGCCTTACGGTAACCGCTGATTCAAAAGCCGTAGTAAAGGGTTATGTCTATCATCCGGAGGCAATGCTTCCGGCCAACCACATAGGCAAATTAGATGTTGGCGGAGCAGTGGGGGAAGGCATTCTTAGCGTCATCAAGGATATGGGACTCAAGGAGCCCTACACAGGGCAGACTCATCTGGTGTCAGGAGAGATTGCAGAGGACCTCGCCTATTATTATGCAGTCAGTGAACAGGTCCCCTCTGTGGTAGCCCTGGGGGTACTGATGAATAAGGAGAATACCGTTCGACGTGCAGGCGGTTTTATTATTCAGCTAATGCCCTTTGCCGAAGAGGGTCTCATTGACCGCCTGGAGAAGAAGGTTGGTGAAATAAGCAGTATCACCTCCATGCTTGATCAGGAAATGTCCCCAGAGATGATCCTGGAGCATATTCTTGGGGAATTTGGATTGGAGATAACAGATAAGTTGCCCACAGAGTTCCACTGCAACTGTACCAAGGAACGGGTGGAGAAGGCCATAATCTCCATCGGAAGCAAGGATATTCAGGAAATGATCGAGGATAATGAGCCCATTGAGGTGAACTGTCATTTCTGCAATACCCATTATCAGTTCTCTATGGAGGAGCTGAAGGAAATACTTCAAAAGAGCAGATAATGCATTCGTTTATTCTGCTTGCAGGAAGGAATAAGGCTAGAATATGCAATTAGCCCTGTCAGAAGGGGAGAGCTTACAGGGTGCAACAATTATTATGATCGGCAGCAGCAACTGCTATTGATAGAAAAGGAGTAGAAATAAGGAGTATAAAAATAAGGAGGTAGTTATATGAAGTATGGGTATTTTGATGAGAGGATGAGGGAGTATGTGATCACCAGGCCGGACACACCCGCACCCTGGGCTAATTATCTGGGTTCACCGGAATATGGTGCGATCATCTCCAACAATGCAGGTGGTTACAGCTTTGTCAAGAGCGGTGCCAATGGCAGGATTATTCGTTATATCTTTAATCAGGAGGATAAACCGGGAAGATATGTTTATCTGAGAGATGATGACAGCAAGGATTATTGGTCTGCTTCCTGGCAGCCGGTGGGAAAGCCCCTGACGGAGTACCACAGTGAGTGCCGTCATGGAACTGCCTATACTAGCATCAAGGCACAGTATCGGGGAATCGAATCAAAGGTACTCTATTATGTGCCCTTACATAAGACCCATGAGGTCTGGAAGGTAAGCATTAAGAATACCGGTGATAAGCCGCGTAAGCTTTCCGTCTTTGGATTTGTGGAGTTTACCAATGAGGGCTTTTACGAAAATGATCAGGTAAATCTTCAGTATACCTTATTCATTACCAAGACCTATTATAAGGATAATAAGATACTCCAGACCATCAATGAGAACTGTGAAAAAGATAGTGAAGGTTCGAATGGAAAGGAGCGTTTCTTTGGATTAGCCGGGGCCGAGGTTACTTCCTATAATGGTGATAAATCGCATTTTATCGGAGCATATCGAAGCTTTGGGAATCCCATCGCTGTAGAAACAGGGGAATGTGATAATGTTCTGAATTATAACTCCAATGCCTGTGGTGCCCTTCATACCAAGCTTACCCTGCAGCCAGGGGAAAGCAAGGAGTTCGTGTTCCTCCTGGGACAAAAAAATGACAGGCAGTCTGCCGAAATCCTTGAGGCCTATGCTGATCTTGCC
>JAJUHH010000252.1 GCA_029267975.1 Clostridiales bacterium | reverse complement strand
TCGTGACAGTGACGGTACCGAATTATCAGAGGATATTGTGAATGCCGGTTATAACATATATTCAACAATATGCATTATCAGAGATCATAACGAATGGGCAAAGAAAAACCCGGATAAATTGCAGCAAAGCTTTTTATCCACCAGTCCCAAGGTCGCATGTTCAGACCGCCTGATCATTCCTCTCTTGGTAGACTTCTTTGCGGAGCAGTTTCAGGTGAATAGCTCTGAGGCTTCCCTGCACTATTGGCAGGTAATGGACCGTACCTCCAATGAGGAAGTGCCCAGGAGCAAATGGAGTTATGACAAGGCTAAAGGGAGTGTTGAACTTCAGGGGATTAGCCCCTGGCATAAATATAGCGTCAGCTTTCTGGCCTATCGTATCTGGGAAGAGATCTCCATGTATAACCATACCACCAATCATTGGGAGAAGGAGCATCTCATGCAGATCGACCCCATGCATGAGGAAGTTCAGGAGTATCTCCTATGGTGGATGGAAGACTGGTGTATCAAACATCCTGCAACGAAGATTGTACGCTTTACCTCCATGTTCTACAACTTTGTGTGGATCTGGGGCAGCAGCGAAAGAAACAGGCATCTGTTTACTGATTGGGCATCCTATGACTTTACCGTCAGTCCCCTGGCATTGGAGAAGTTTGCCGGACGTTATGGCTATTCCCTTACGGCAGAGGATTTCATTCATCAGGGCAAATTTCATGTGACTCATATGCCGGGGGATAAGAAAAAGGCTGATTGGATGGAATTCATCAATGATTTTGTCGTTACTTTCGGTAAGAAGCTTATCGATATTGTCCATAAATACGGAAAGCTGGCTTATGTATTCTATGATGACAGCTGGGTCGGAATAGAACCTTATCACGAGAGATTCAAGGAATTTGGCTTTGACGGTCTGATCAAATGTGTATTCTCCGGCTATGAAGCAAGGCTTTGTGCGGGAGTGGAGGTTCCCACCCACGAGCTTCGTCTGCATCCCTATTTATTTCCAGTGGGCCTTGGTGGATTGCCAACCTTTATGGAGGGTGGGGATCCCACCAGAGATGCAAGACAATACTGGATCAATGTCAGAAGAGCTATTCTTCGTGAGCCCATAGACCGGATCGGCCTTGGAGGATATCTTCATCTGGTGGAAGGCTTCCCTGACTTTGTTGATTATATTGCCCAGGTTGCAGATGAATTCCGCTTTATGAAAAAGGTACACAAGTCCGGTGCACCCTATAAGATAAAATGCAGAGTGGCAGTACTGCATAGCTGGGGAAAGCTTCGTTCCTGGAGCTTATCGGGACATTTCCATGAAACCTACATGCATGATCTGATTCATGTAAATGAAGCTCTGTCCGGCCTGCCGGTAGAAGTAAGCTTTATTAATTTTGAGGATATCAAGCAGGGGGCCTTAGCGAAGATCGATCTTGTCATCAATGCCGGATATGCCGGATCCTCCTGGAGCGGCGGTGACCTCTGGAAGGATGATGAGCTTGTGGAAGTCTTAACCCGCTGGGTATATGAAGGCGGTGCTTTTATCGGAATCAATGAGCCTTCGGCAGTGGAAGGCTATGATACATATTTCAGAATGGCCCATGTTCTTGGTATCGATTTGGACACCGGAGCAAAGGTATGTCACGGAAAATGGAGCTTTGAGCTCGCAGAGCAGCAAGGGCTGCTTCCTGAGAAGAGCTATGTAGGCAAGAAGGAAAGGCTCTATCTGACAGATGGGCAGGCACAGGTTCATGCCGCAGAGGATGGAATACCTCTGCTTACCTCCAATCGATTTGGCAAGGGTATGGGAATCTATCTGGCAGATTTTAAACTGAGCCTTGAGAATACCCGCATGCTGCTCAATCTGATCTGCTATGCCTCCGGCCTTGAACTTACACAAAACTATATTACAGATAACGTCTATACGGAATGCACCTATTATCCGGACATTAAGCTGCTCTTTGTACTAAATAACAGTGGGGAAGAGCAGACGACCGTCATTCCTACGGAGTATGGTCTGAAAAAGGTAACACTGGCAGCTTATGAAAGCAGGCTGTTGAACTTAAATCATTCCATAGATAATGAACGAAACAGCTAAAGTAGTGGGGAGATTTATCAATACAATAGTGATCATCAGTGGTTCCGGCACATATAGGAAAGGGTGCCGGAACCATAGCTGTATCATTGGATAACGGCTTTTACAATTAAAGAATAGGGGTATTGATCATGCAGTTAGGAATTCGATTACACGATGTGAGGGAACTCCCGCTGAAGGAGAGATTGCAGCTGGCAGCAGAGCAGGGGTTTACCTGCGCCCATGTTGCATTATCTAAGGTAATAAAGGAGTTTCCGGTGAATAATGATGCCTTGACACCAGGTATGGCCATGTACCTTAGGAGGCTGTTTTGGGAGCAGGGCCTGGATATTGCTGTCCTTGGTTGCTATCTTAACCTGGCCAACCCAGATAAAGAGCAGTTAGCAAAGATCACAAAGACTTATATAGCTCACCTGCGATTTGCATCAATCTTGGGTTGTGGTGTGGTTGGAACTGAGACCGGTTGTCCCAATGTGGAATACCGTTATGATCCTGCAAACCGGACAGAAGAGGCCTATCAGACCTTTATGACCAATCTTATGCCTGTACTGAAGGCTGCAGAGCGCTTTGGTGTTATCCTTGCCATAGAGCCTGTCAGAAGCCATATTATTTATGATTCCAAGAGGGCAAGAAGACTACTGAATGATATGAAATCCCCGAATCTGCAGATTATCCTGGACCCGGTAAATCTACTGGCAAAGGATAATTATGAGCAGCAGACCCAGGTGCTGGAGGAAGCAATCGAGCTGCTTGGAGAGGATACGGCAGTAATTCATATAAAGGACTTTAGGGTAGAAGACGGTGAGATACGTTCCTGTGGTGCAGGGCTTGGGATATTCAACTATGAACCACTGATGAAGTTTATCAAAGAGAAGAAGCCTTATATACACTGTACCTTGGAGGATACCAAGCCGGAGAATGCGGTCTGGTGCAGGGAGCATATACAAGCTCTATGGGATCGATTGTGATACAGGGGACTGTCGCAACAGCCCCCTTTTTATCTGCCTGGGTGTATACACTCAGGCAGATAACACTAAATTGAAAAAAGAGGAATTAGATGATAAGCATTTTTATAGAGCTTTTTCCCCGTGCTCCAGGGTTCTGATCCGGATGGCATCCAGAACATCATAGACAAAGATTTTACCGTCACCCATCTCGCCGGTTCCGGCGGTGGCAATGATGGTATTTATAATTTCGTCCAGTCTGTCATCGGGTACGACGATTTTAACTTCAATTTTCGGAAGTGTGTTCAGTATGATTTCATTTCCCCTGACATACTCGGTAAATCCATATTGCTTTCCGCAGCCGAGTACCTGATTGATTGTGAGACCGTTTACCTTTATCTTCAGCAGCTCTGCCTTTAATGGCTCCAGGGCTTCAGGGCGAATAATTGCTTCTATTTTCTTCATAGAACGAATTCCTTTCTATCTATAGATTAGTCTAAACCGGTATAAGCGGGATAAGCCAGCTCGCCATGTTCTGAAAGATCAAGACCCTGTGCCTCCTCTAGGCTTGTAACACGGATCGGCATGAACAGTTTGATTATATTCAGGATAATAATTGTAGCGATTGCTGCAAAAGCGATGGTTACTGCGATGCTAATGATCTGTGCCACGAATAACTTGGTCTCGCCGAAGAATAAACCATCCCATTGTGCTGCGCTGTTAATGGACTTTTGGGTAAATAAGCCGGTTGCAATACCGCCCCAGATACCTCCGATTCCATGGCAGCCAAAAGCGTCCAGAGCATCGTCATATTTGAATTTTGCTTTGATCTTAGTCATAGCCACAAAGCAGATGGGGCTAACCAGGAAACCAATAATAATGGAGGCCCATACCGGAACAAAGCCGGCACCGGGAGTAATGGCTACCAGACCTACCACTGCACCGGTTGCAGCACCCAAAGAGGTTGCCTTCTTGTGAATGATTTTCTCTATCAGCATCCAGGAAACCAGGGCAGAAGCAGCAGAAGTGTTGGTGGTCACAAAGGCATGTACTGCCAAACCGTCAGCAGCTAAGGCACTGCCGCCGTTAAAGCCGAACCATCCAAACCACAGTAAGCCTGCACCAAGGATAACATAGGGGATATTATGGGGTTTATAGGATACAATGCCATATTCCCGTCTTTTTCCTAAGATAATACTTGCAACAAGGCCGGTTACACCGGAGCTGATATGTACCACATTACCTCCAGCGAAGTCAAGACTGCCAAGGCCTTTTAAGAAACCGCCGTCACCCCATACCATATGGGCAAGCGGATAATAAACAATCAGAGACCATGCAATAATGAAAACTACTAAGGCAGAGAATCTCATTCTGCCCACAAGGGAGCCGCAGATCAAGGCAGGTGTGATGATTGCGAACATCATCTGGAAGGCTGCGAAAAGTGCTTCAGGTATGCTGTCGGAATACAGTGCATTTGGCTCCGCACCCACACCCTGAAAGAAAGCCTTGGACAGGTCTCCGAGGATACCTCCGTGGTTTGGGCCAAAGGACAGGGAGTAGC
>JAJUHH010000251.1 GCA_029267975.1 Clostridiales bacterium | reverse complement strand
CTGCTTCTCATGGGAATCTATGTATTCCTTTGCCATCCGAAATCCTGCTTCCACGTTCTCAGGTGTATTATCCTTTACGATCATATCCTTAAAGCTGATAAAGCGGGGATTGTTATCCCACCCTACTGATATATGAGGATAATAAGGAACCCTATAATGGCTTTCAATCTCCTGCCATTCTTTTTTCACGTCTTGTAAGATATCTAAGTAACTTCTGGATATGTTGGTAAAGTGTACAAATTGATAATGTGTCATACCTGAAAATCCCAGCAGCTGACACACATCCTGGCCTATTTCGGATGCTTTGTTATCCAGGCCTGATAGATTTAATACCTTATTATTCCAGAGAGTGAAGAGCAAATGTAATCCTTTAAAGCCTGCCTTCATGGTTTCTTTCCGAAACCAAGCCAGTGCTTCTATCGTTTTTTCTACTCCACCCAGCCCTGAGAGCAGATTAGGGATATCATAAATCTGAAACACCGGTTCCCCATCAATCTGATAGTAATTTGGCTTACGAAAGTACTGATCGATCACCCGATGACATATAACCTCAAATTCCTGCCGGTCAACCGCCCCCTTCCATATAATGCTTTTGTCAATATCAGATAATC
This sequence comes from Clostridiales bacterium, assembly GCA_029267975.1. Classification (GTDB taxonomy): domain Bacteria; phylum Bacillota; class Clostridia; order Lachnospirales; family Lachnospiraceae; genus Mobilitalea. Next base: position 3,984 of record JAJUHH010000251.1, on the reverse strand, counting down.
TGATATCCCAGGTATGATTGACATCATGATTAGCCCACATAAGGTAAAATTTCATCTTATAATTATTGCGTGCCTGTAAAAATCCATCATTCAGACAGTTTTCAAGAAATGGTCTTTTGTCATACCAATACCAATCATAAATAAAGACATTTACATTATGCTCTGCAGCGACATCAATTTGCATTTCCATTACCCTGGGGTCCGCTTCATTGACGTATCCCCATAAAGGCTTTCTGGGCCAATTGTGTCCAGGATATTTCTTTACTGCATTTTTAACTGATTGCCATTCTCCCATGCCTTCCGGCCAAAACATCCTGCTTCTGCTTTCGTCTCCGGTATAAGCCGGCCAGACATAAGCTGCAATATCATATTTTTTCAACTTCATCTACCTCATTTCAATATTCCTTTTATGCTTAAGAATATGATAGCATGGCAATCGGTATCGGTACATGTACATAGTGTTTCATATTTTGTACATTTGGGACAGACGTCCTTATTCTGACTTATTCAGAAAATGCTTTGGTGATTTCCCCATCTTTCTTTTAAACAATTTACTAAAATAAAAAATATCATCATAGCCTATCATATAGGCAACTTCCCCCACATTATATCTTCCGCTAGCCAGCAATTCTTTCGCTTTTTGCATTTTATTTTCTATGATATATTCCTTAGGCGTGGCAGCATAGATTTTCTTAAATATGCTTCTGAATTTCCTGGGTGACATCCCATATTCTAAGGCAAGCTTGGTAACATCGATCTGCTTCTCATAATCATTGGTAAAGCTTTGCATATAGTGAAATAGGTCCAATGTGTTTTCTGTCATATCAACCGTATCATTGATTTCACTAATAATCATATACATAATTTCATAAAAGGTAGCCCTTACTATGATTTCATGGCCAAAGGACTTTTCTTGGAAGCGCTGTAGCAGCTTAGCCAGTAATTCCTTAAAGGCGACACTTTTCTTGATCAAAATTTTCTGAGGAAATTGGATATTTTCCAGCTGGTAAACCTTCCTATTAATCAATCTACCATCAATGGGCATTTCCAATAACTCGCTTTTATCTAATCCCAAATTCTCAGCAATATAAACATCCTCATTAAAACTTTCAGAATCATCATAAAAATAATCGAAATGAACCCCATAATATTCACAATATGTGTCTTTTTCAATCAAGAGACGATTTTTTAGAAAGGGCGGGATAATACACATCTCATTTTCACAGATCACAATGTCACTGGTTTCAAACTTCAGTGTAATCTGCCCCTTTGCAACAAATATCAGGAAGTTATCATAGATAATCCGCCAGGGCAAATAATAGCTTTCATTGCCGCTTACATACTGCACAAATCTGACATACAAATTCATCTCATTAAAATTTACTTTTTTCTTTGATTGTTCCATTGTAACTTGTTCCATTGTAACCCCCAAATTGCATCATTCGTTTATATTTAATGCCCAGGTTCGCTGTACACAAAAAGGACTGGTTATCTACAAACCAATCCTAAAAGTAATATTACAAAGCGAAATTACATTGAAATCTCCAGTCACCTGCATAGGTCATTTGCTCTTACCTTCTTATATTAAATCGAGCTTTTTTAGAACTTCTTCAAATTTTTCGATATCGATTGGCTTTGCTGCATAAGCATTACAACCATACTCAAAAGCCTGCTGTACAAAATGTGTTTCGGCTAAGGCAGTGGTCATGATGATTTTCGCTCTTTTATCAGCAGCTATGTTCTTTTGAATCTCCATATCCCTGATATTTTTTAGAACCTTAACCCCATCTACCTTGGGCATCATAATATCCAGACAAATCAAATCATAGGGCTTATCATCCTTTAAGGATATCATGAAGGCATCCAATGCCTCCAAGCCGTCCACAACGATGTCACACTCTCCGAAATTTATTAAGTACTTTTGTAGAACTTTTCGACTTACCAAATCATCTTCAGCAATCAGTATTCTCATTCTTCCTCTCCTCTTTATTTTGCCTTTTCCAGAAAACCAAAATAAGCTCTGATCTTCTTGGTGCCTTCATATGACTCACTGATATCTCCTCTTCTGGAAGCTAACTCAACACGGAAGGCATAATCCTTGAGATCATGGTCCTCATGATCAATGGCTGATAGCTTTATTTCGTGTGCCAGCTTCTCTATCACTAATAGATTATTCCGTCTGACAGCATCCTCCAGTTCACCGATCAGAAAATCCACTTGCTTAATATATTCCTTTAACGTTTCCTTAGAGATACTTGCGCTGTTGCTGCTTATCTCCTGTAAATTACTTGAGTAAGCTTCGACCGGTCTAGGATTTGTATTTAAATTCCCGATCCGATCGAGTACCTCAAATAATGATTCCAATTGTATGGGCTTGGTTATATATTCGTCAAAGCCCAAATTAAGAAATCTCTCTTTATCCCCCTGTAAAGCATGTGCGGTTACAGCCACAATTGGGATATGTCTCTTTGTACTATCCATTTGCCTGATCTTCTGGGTCGCTTCTACTCCATTCATATGCGGCATATGGATATCCATCAGAATGACCTCAAAATCCTTCCGATCTAATAATTCTAAAACCATTCCGCCGTGATCGGCAGTCATAACCTCATGTCCCTGCTCCTTTAGGAACTTCAATAGTACCTGCTGATTAACCGGATCATCCTCAGCAAGTAATATTTTTAGGGGCTTAATGCTTTTCTCAATGTGAGGGATGAACAGCTTATTACTCTGGCTGTCTGTTCCCACCTGGAAGCTTAGAATGAAATAAAAGGTAGAACCTACATCCTTAGTACTTTCTACATCAACTTTTCCTCCCATCTTTTCTACCAAGTTCTTGGAGATGGCTAGTCCAAGTCCTGTACCAGCAAATTTCTTCGTAAAGGAGGATTCAACCTGACTAAAGCTTTTAAATAAAATACCGATATCCTCTTTTGAAATACCAATACCGGTATCGATCACTGAAAATTTTAAGGTTATTTCATTCGCTTTCATTGAAAGCTTCTTTACATCAACCGTGATTCCTCCCCTTTCCGTAAATTTAATCGCATTGCCGATCAGATTATTGAGCACCTGACGGATTCTCTGGGGATCACCAATCAATATTTGGGGAATCGAGGAAGAAAACGAATAAGTAAAATCAAGACCCTTTTCTTCCACCTTCTTGGTATGGGTTTTTATGATTTCTTCAATCAATTCTCTGATATTGAAGCTGACTTTTTCTATGGATAATTTTCCAGCCTCCATTTTCGAAAAATCCAAAATATCATTAATAATATTTAATAGATTATTGGCACAGGCTTTGGCAGTAATCAGATTTTCCCTTTGCTCCTCACTCAGCTTGGTCATGAGGGTCAAATCCACCATACCAACCATGCCATTGATCGGCGTCCTTATTTCATGACTCATATTGGCAAGAAATTCACTTTTGGCCTTATTGGCAGCTTCAGCCGCCTCTTTGGCTGCCAGAAGTTTGATCTCCGTCTGCTTGATTTTGGTAACATCCATGAGTACCGTTACCAAATAACCTGGTTCAGGCATATAAGCCGTCAATAAAAGCCACTTTTTATAGAGGGCTGAATAATGCTCATCAAAATGAATCGTTTCTCCGTTGACAAGTTTGTCATAATCATGAATTAAAACACGATCCAGAAACCCTCTGCTGTTAGGGAAGAGAAGCGATTGCTTTTTACCGATGATCTCTTCCTTCTTCATATCAAATAAGCTGGCATAGTAGTCATTCACCTCTACAAATTTAAGATCATCAGGCACCTTGTCCTTATAGAGGATTTTATAATATACATAGCCATTCTGCATATTCATAAACAAGGTTCGATACTTCAGCTCGCTGGCTCGGATTTTTTTCTCTGCCTTTTTGCGGTCAGAGATATCCCTCACAAAGCAAATAATTACCTTCTCATTGCCGATACTAGTGCACTGTGAGCTTACTTCAACCGGAAAGCTGCTTCCATCCTTACGGCAATG
>JAJUHH010000250.1 GCA_029267975.1 Clostridiales bacterium | reverse complement strand
TACCTTCTGGTATTCAAGAGTCTGATGTACAAGAAGATGTAATTATTCAAAAAGGTATTCATAATGCTGCAGATGATGACACTGTTCGTTATAAAACTATTGCTTATTATATGTCTCTTGAGAAATTTGATATTAATCAGAAGATGACATCAAGTAAAAATTCATCAATAGAAAAGAAAAGGATACCAATGCAAATTACTAGAGAGTATATAGATGGCGGAAAAAAATACACAACTTATGAGATTAAAAGAAAGGATTTCATGAACGCCTTAACATCCGAGCCATTTAATATCACAGGCGAGCAACTTAAGAATGAACGTAAAATTAAAATATATATGAGTAATATCTTTTCGATCGTTAAAGGATCAAATGATGCTATATATAATGGTTACAAGGAGGTATTCGCTTACCAGGAAATGCTTGATAAAGTTGACTGGTCATCAGCAACTAGGGACTATCTAAAAGGATATTATAATTTCCCTTATTACATATATCCTATTCTTTATAAAATTGAATTTCGTCCGGTTTATATGGATGGAAGTACACCAAAGCCAATCACAGGAGCTAAAAACAGTTCGGGAAGTAGTGTCCCTGAAGTCTTAAAATCAATGCGGGCCATTGAAACTGAGAAAATATCATATTCCTTATCATCTGCCAATCGAACTCTGACCAAAGGTAAAGCCAAGTACAAGTATAAAAACTGGTACTATGAATATACAAAGGATACCGGAGGGAAAAAGAAGACTTCGCCATCTTCAAGCTCCATTGAGTTTGAAGCGCCAGCAGCTAAGGAAGACTCCACACTTACCGTATACCTGGTATATGAACCCCAGGACGTACCGTCAACCAGCCCAACCCCAACCCCGCCCCCTGGAAGCGGAGATCCTGACCCTTTTGAGCCAGAACATACTACAGAGGTGGTAGCACCTTCACCGGAAGCACATCACATGGATTTTACTGAAGTGCTAAATACCGGATCTATTAGGGCTGATATCAGGGGATCGGAACGGTTTGTGGCAACATTAGGAGTACCAACCACAGAAAGTTTATATACGCAGGTCTTTGCGAAGAAGTATCTCCTTGGTTATACCTTTGTGAAAAAGGTTGGGATTAAATATTATCCTATTAAGGTCACTAAGAATTATATTCTACAGTGGTCCACAGCCACTCCTGAAGAGGCCGGAGGAGGAGAACCTGTTACCGAAACCGTTACTGTGACACAGTATGTAACCGTCGCGCGGGCATACGGCTATTGGGAGATAGAGCAGTTGGAAGTTTATAAGATCGGCAGTGCGACAGTTTATAACTATGCCCTGCCGGGTGGAAGTGTTACGATGACACCCAATTACAGCTACTATTCACCGCCAACGGTCAATGTATCCCATTCCTCCAGTGAGAATGATCATATTATTCCTCCTGCAGAGGTAACCACAGGGATAACACTTCCTTCTCAGACCATAACTGCATCAACAGGGAATGAAAGCGCAAAGCCAGGTATACCAAGAGAGAATTTTACTTTACAAGCATATGCGCTGACAGGCATGATCAAGGTAAAGAGTGATTATCTGACCTTTAACGGTTCGACGGTCATCAGCAATGCGATCACAGATACCGAAGCTCCGGATATCAATCTTGCTGCAATTCCTCAATGCTACGAGGATATTAATAATAATGTGCTCTACAAGCCAGATAATGTGATTGAAGCTACCAAGAAGAATGGAGATTACCCGTCCCATGGATCCATCATATATACAAAAGTAGCGAAAGTTAATTCCTACCGAGCTGACAACCCGGAGTATCCGATAGAAGGGTTAAACAATGTCATTATCCATACACCGGTAGTATGCAATCCGATTATAACAGCCGATAATGACAAATATGTGCAGCTGATCCATCCAACAGCAAACTGTACACAGTTGGTACTGGATCCTGATGACAGGTTATCTGACTTTACGATACATATATCGAATACCGGATTACATAGCAATAAGCAGGGGTATTACACGAGGGATTTTTCCAGGTCTTTGCGGGATCCCAATGTATCCTACATCTCAAAAGCCAATAACCTACTTAAGAATCAGGTGAAGTTTCCATTTGATGTATACCTGGACCAGGGAGTAGCATATGACTGTTCGGATGATGCCTTTATCAAGGAAGATACCTGGATTACCATTGACCGGAGTACGCCAAGGTTTTATTTGCCTATGACGGTAAGCGAGGGAGTATATACCGTTAACTTCCGCACGATTGCGGTAAATGGTGAGCCATTTATCAATAAGACTGAGGAATTTGCCAACACCCAGCTTAATAACTATGTGGCAACCAACACCCTTCAGGTGGAGGTATCCGGCCGCATATATGGACTTAATATTAATGATATCTCAGACTATCCCTTATGGGAGGAGCCTTTTAGGGTAAAGAATTCCTTTGACTTAAAAAAGGATAGAGGCGGCTATGCGGACGGTACTTATTTGTCAGGATATAATTCCGGAAGATATTATTACTATACGATTGGTACAAATGATCAGTATGGCAATGATACGAGCAGAAGTAATAAATATACCTTCCCCCTGGTAGATGGCAGCCATCCAAAGTATAAAAATGTCGGTATACTTAAGACAGGCTACTTATTCAGGTTTTCACTTGAAACAACAGGCAACCTGTTTTCTGATGCCAATATGGTAGCGATAAAGCCAAGCTTTTATTATGTTGATAAGGATGGCAAGAACAGACAGGCCGTGGATCTTTACTATACAGAAAATATATACGGTAAGACAGAGATGCTTGTAAAAGTAGGTTCTTCCCGAGATAAGGTCAACCTGAAAACGGTTAGTACTGGTGACATCTATCTTGGAATACCGGTAAGTGAATTAAAGCAGACAGCAAAAATCAGTGGAGAAAAATACGGCTTATTTATCGGCCAGTATGCACCTATGTTTAACTTTTCGTACATAAGGCTCAATCAAGCCTTTAGGACCTATGTTAATAATTCATATCTGAACAAGATTAAAAGCTATCCCTCTTTTACGGCTGTTAAGGATGATAAGATCACAGAAAATGACATCTTAATACGCATGCAGCGCTGGTATGGCCAGTATTATTTACCGAATGAAATGTATGCAGCTCCGAAAGGCTTTGATGTATTAGGCTATTCAGATAAATACGGAATCGATTATGATGAAAGCTTCTGGCTTAAAGAAGGATACATCATCGTAAACTTTACTATTGAAACCGTAGGAGAGGACAGTAGCAGAAGACTTAGCTATATCAATGCGACAAATCATCTGAATAAAAATCACTGCAGTATGTGGCTTATGGAAGGACCGGTGATTACGAAGGAAAGTTATAAAGGACCTACCTTCACATTTTATGCAGGCGATATCATGGTATATCATGCCGGGAAGCGAATGACAGACGATTATGAGAGTGGGGCAGCATATTAAGCTTCAGGACAACTATTAAGTTTTTTGTATTAATCAATGTAGTTGATTTATGCTTAAAAATAAAGTAAAAAACTTGCATCACATAATGCAAGCCCTTTACTTTATATTTTAATATTGCTTTATATGAGGATCTTGCCTCATGGATACAAGACATTATGCCATGCTTTAAACATATTCAAATTATTTAGACTTCAATTCAGTAATCATAGTTTCACCTTTACTTTGATGGAGTTATTCGAGATTTTTAAGTCCATCAAAAAGCTCGTTATAAGATTTTTGATTTCTGCATCGACCATAGGATAACTCTCTGTTGTCGCCAAATTCAAGTAGGAAACACTTTGTTAATTCTTCCACTGTTTGCTCTAAAACTGTGAAGAATTGGGTATTCAGGTGTATCTTCTTTAAAGTTAGCAGTTATCAGTGACTCTGTAACTTGGTCTAGTGGATACATTTTAAGGTGAAACAACTCATGCACAATTACTTCTTCAAGATTTTCCTGTTTGGGATGACTTTGTTAATAAGAATAATAGCTTTCCTATCAGCGCAATCAATCTTTATATCACCAGTTTTTCTCCAAGCAAAATCCTCATCAAATTCAAGGCGAGTGTCCCAGTATGGGGATATCCTCAATTTTTTGCACCAAAATTCAAATGATTGCATTAACTTACTTTCATCAACTTTCTTTTTATACCTCTCATCCCTAATAGGTTTATAGTAACTATTCAGGCTATTATCAATCCAATAAGCACCAGCCTTAGTTAGATTTTACCATTAGTAATATCAGCGCACAAGGATATGCTTTCTACTTGTTCCTATAATCATCAAAACGAGTAACTGTTATCATGTCTTTCATATGAGGTTCACGCTATAAAAACGACATTTTTCATAAGGCAAAAATGTTGTTTTTTATTTTAATCAATCGACAAACCTCTATCATATACCGTAGATATTAGGTTTAGGGCTATTTTTATTAATAAGCATTAGCTAATGATAATTTTTAAGTAATAAAATAATCTATAGATTGAATAATTCAAAAAATTATGATAATCTTTAAAAAAACCTAAGAAACGACAAAACAGCAGTTGATTTTAGTGCAAACTTCTGAATCCGTTGACCTGTTTAAGTCAATATGTTGCATAGAGTGGAAATGGTAATATTAACATGTTCTTGTGAACACG
>JAJUHH010000249.1 GCA_029267975.1 Clostridiales bacterium | reverse complement strand
GATTAAGATTTGTTAAAAAGTATTTTCTTTTATAACAGAATATTGTATACTGATGGAAAATTACGCTAAATCACCATAGGCAATGGAAATTGCGTAGGAAAAGCGAATAATAAGACTACGGGGGTAAGTTATGTTATCTGTCAGAAATGTAAGCAAAAGCTATGGCAAAGTAATTGCCAACGAAAACATCAGTTTTGACATCCAACCGCAGGAGATCTCTATTCTACTGGGACCCAACGGAGCGGGAAAGTCAACCATTATTAAGTGCATCGCAGGTTTATTGAAGTTTCAGGGAGAGATCTTGATTAACGGCAATCCCAATAAATCTCTTCCGGCAAAGCGTGAGTTAGGCTATATTGCGGAGATGCCAGCCTTGTATGATATGTTGACGGTATGGGAGCATATGGAGTTTATCGCCAGAGCATATTCCCTGCATAATTGGAAGGAACGGGCGGAGGAGCTGCTGACCCGCTTTGAGCTGGAGGATAAGAAGAAGAAGCTTGGTGTGGAGTTATCCAAGGGAATGCAGCAAAAGGTGAACATCTGCTGCGGTCTGCTGCCACAGCCCAAGGTTATTCTCTTCGATGAGCCTATGGTAGGACTGGACCCCCATGCGATCAAGGAATTAAAGAATATGATCATAAAGCTGCGTAATCGGGGGGCTTCCATCCTGATCAGTACCCATATGCTTGATAGTGTCGCAGAGTTCTGGGACAGTACCAATATAATGATGAACGGTAGGATTGCAGCAAGAAGAACCAGAAGGGAGATTCAGGGCTCAGGAGAGGATCTGGAGGCTCTGTTCTTTAAGATCACGGAGGGGGATAAATAAGTATGAAAGCTTTATCCTATTTGTTTATCACCAGTTTAAAAAATCGTATTCTTTCCCTGAAGAAAAAGCCTGCAATGCTGGTCTTATACATTGTAATTACAGTCAGTGTTGTGCTTTCTATTGTAGCCCTGGTGATCGCCGGTGCCCAGTCTCCACAGCTATATGTTGCGGATGATAGGATCCTATACCTGATACTGGCGGGAGTCGGATTATTATACCTCTGGCTATATGCCAATATGGGGCTAACCACAGGTTCAACCCTATTTACCATGCCTGACGTGGGATTAATGTTTGTTGCACCCATTTCCCCGAAGAAGATATTGATCTATGGACTGCTGAGTACCGCAGGCAAATCCATGCTGGCATCGGTTTTTATCCTCTTTCAGTTTCAGAATCTAAGAAACTTCGGTTACGGTATTAAGGAAATGCTTCTTTTATTTTTGGTATTAGCACTGATGGTATTGTTCTGCCAGTTGTTGTCTATTTGAATATATATCTTCTCCTCTGGCAATCCAACCCGGAAGCGCCTGGTTACTGCGCTGATCTATCTATTGATTGCAGGGGTTGCAGGTGCGGGCCTGCTCCTGCAAAAGCAGCAGCAAATCTCTATACTGAATGCATTCCTACAGCTGATGGACAGCAAATGGTTTGGCTATGTACCGGTTGCCGGATGGACCGTCATGCTTTTTGACGGACTCCTGCATGGGACCTTTGCCTCGGTATTTTTTGGCCTGGCCTTGTTTTTTGGCTTAGGGGGCATCATCGTAGCATTGCTGACCACAGGTAAGGCAGACTATTATGAGGATGTTCTGGTTTCCACCGAAACGAACTATAACTTATTAAAGGCAAAGAAGGAAGGCCGTAATCTTCCGGTTCAAAACACTAAGAAGAATAAGTTAAAGGACAGTGACATCGGAATTCATCGGGGAAGGGGGGCTTACACCCTCTTATACAGGCAGCTCCTTGAAATGAGACGTAAGAGCCGCTTCATATTCATCGATGCTTATACCATATGTGCTATGGTGGGATCAGGGATCGCAGGCTATTACCTGGATAAATATGAAGCACCGGACTGGACGGTCTATATTGTTCTGGCTACCGGAATCTATCTGCAGTTTATTTTCTCCATGATCGGAAAATTGAAGCAGGAGCTAAGTAAGCCCTTTATTTATTTAATTCCGGAGCCATCCATAAAAAAGGTATTTGCCGCATCCTTAGGCTCCATGATTAAACATGGGGTGGATGGGATCGCTATATTTTTGGCATATACCATGGTAAGCAGAAGCTTTTCCCTCCACAATTTATTTGCGGCTTTTGCCTATACCGCTTCCGGTTCAGTATTTGTTGCCCTAACCCTGTTATATCAGCGTCTGCTGGGAGGACAGCCCAATAGAATGGTGCAGATGCTCCTAAGCTCCATGCTCTTTTTTGCAGTCATGGGACCTGCAATCACCCTGACGGTGATTGCAGCCATCTTCCTTCCCGGCGCATTACAGTTTTTATGTACCCTGCCCTTTAGTACCATCTGTCTGGGGGTAACAGCACTGGTATTTATCGCCTGCGGTGATTTGCTGGATAAGTCGGAGCTTATACGTTGAGCATAAGAATTAACAGCAGAAGTAGAAGTTGAAGAAGAATACCTGCAGCAACAGAAAATGGTGTATATTTAGAGTTACATTAGCTAATATATTTAAAAAATATGTTTACAATAAGTGTTGATTATGTTAAACTACCATAGTGTAATAAAGCCGGTACCCAGATGTGGGACACTCCGACCCTTTCTTAGTATCAGGCGTTTATCATTGAAAGGAGAATTATTATGATTAGCAAAGAGAAGAAACAGGAAATCATCAAGAATTTCGGAAGAACACCTGAGGATACAGGATCTCCGGAGGTTCAAATTGCACTCTTATCTGAGAGAATTAACGAGTTAACTGAGCATTTGAAGAACAATAAGAAGGATCATCATTCCAGACGTGGTCTTCTTAAGATGGTTGGACAAAGAAGAGGCTTACTTGAGTACTTAAAGAAAACTGATATCGAAGGATATCGTGCTCTGATCGAACGTTTAGGCCTGAGAAAATAATTAGAATCATTCTTGATTGCTAAGCTGTCCCATGTTATAGCCATATGTGCTCATCATGGGGCAGTTTTTTTGGTATTTTATCTATACTACATAATCCAGGGGGGATGACAACATGGAAATGATAAAAAATATGTTGAAGGACAAGAGCTTTTTGCAAAGGACCTTTGCAATTACATTACCGATTGCCCTGCAGAATTTATTGAATAATGTGCTAAACCTGGTGGATACTGTTATGATCAGCGGCCTTGGGGAAGCATCCATTGCAGGTGTGGGTCTGGCCAATAAGGTTTTCTTTGTGTTCACCCTGCTTCTGTTTGGAATCACCAGTGGTTCCAGTGTTTTAGCATCCCAATATTATGGCAAGCGGGAATTGTTAAATATCCGCAGGGTGCTGAAGCTGTCCCTGTCGCTTGCGGTTGGGGGATCTATGGTCTTTGCTATAGCAGGCTTGTTTTTTCCCAAGCTTGTGATGCGTATCTTTACACCTTCTTCCCAAACGATTGCCCTGGGGGCAGCTTATCTGTCCATCATTGCCATCAGTTACCCTCTGACAGCCATAAGTCAGAGCTATGTTGCCATTCTTCGCAGTATGCATTATGTAAAGCTGCCTGTATTGATTACCACCATATCCATAATTACAAATGTATTCTTTAATTATGCTTTCATCTTTGGCAATTTCGGTATGCCGAAGCTGGGTGTCGCAGGTGCCGCTCTGGCAACCATGATTGCCAGGGTGGTGGAATGTGCTGTGCTCTTAATTATCGTATACCGGAAAAAAGCAGGAGATGGCAGTGTCGGTGATTTCATTCATACGAAATATGACAAGACACAGAGTAAGGAGCCCTTTCTTAGCCGTGCATTTGTGAATAAATATTTCATTACAGCTTCACCGGTAATTGCCAATGAATTTATGTGGGGACTGGGTGTAACCTTATATTCTCTGGTATACGGCAGAATGGGAGATGCAGCAGTAGCGGCCACCACCATAACCAGTACGGTGGAGAATTTAATACTGGTATTCTTCTTTGGTCTGTGTAATGCCGCAGCGGTAGTTCTGGGAAATGAAATGGGAGCGGACCGGCTGAATCAGGCAGAGGAGCATGCAAAGCAGTATATGATAATGATACTGATGCTAACCATCCTGGGAGCAGCATTGACCTTTGCCGTCAAGGGACCCATCCTCCTTTTATTTGGAATGACAGCGGAAGTGAATCATTATATCAGCTTGTGTCTGACCTCCTTCGCTCTTTGTATGCCAATCCGTATGACCAACGCCCTCATTATTGTTGCAATCCTCAGAAGCGGAGGAGATACCCGGGCTGCTTTGTTTTTGGATGTCAGCAGCGTATGGCTGATTGGCATACCAATGGCGGTATTGGGGGGGTTGGTACTGCAGCTTCCGGTTCATATCGTCTATACTATGATCTTGGCCGAGGAAGTGTATAAGGTGATCTTAGGCTTTATGCGTTACAAGAAGAAAAAATGGTTAAAGAACATCGTCAGAGATGAATTTTAGTCAGGCAAAGAGAGCTTTGTCTGCATGGAAGATAGCTGTGTCCGTATAAATAGTTAGCACCAGGAATACAAATGTTCGTGCTGCAAACTATTTTTTTGTACACTTTGCTTAAATATATTTTAAATATAGGTGGAATTTTCGTTAATCAATGAAAGCTTAATTACCTTGACAAGGATAATCAAATGAGAT
>JAJUHH010000248.1 GCA_029267975.1 Clostridiales bacterium | reverse complement strand
GTCGGCAAATACCCTGTTCTTAAGATACTCCTCCAGGGTCTCCTTTTCTGTCTTATGGAGCAGATATGAAGCCAATAAGGCAATTCCCCATGCTCCGCCTTCCCCTGCGGTTTCCATAACAGAGACCGGAACACCTACAGCCGCTGCCATGATCCGCTGTCCTACCCCTTCGGTTTTGAATAAGCCACCATGACCAAGAAGTTCATCTAACTGGACCTTCTCTTCCTTCAGCAGGATATCCAGACCGATTTTCAGAGCGCCAAGGGCAGTAAACAAATGCACCCGCATAAAGTTGGCCAATGTAAACTTACTGTCTGGGGTACGGACAAAGAGGGGCCTTCCTTCCTCAAAGCCTGTCATATGCTCTCCGGAGAGATAACCATAAGCCAGCAGTCCGCCGCAATCCGGATCTCCCTGCAGTGCCAGGTTATACAGGGTTTCATACAAGCTGTTATTATCCACTTCTATGCCCATAACCTTTGTAAAATCACGAAATAAACCCATCCAGGCATTAAGGTCTGAGGTGCAATTATTGGAATGGGCCATAGCCACCAAATCACCGGCTGGTGTGGTTACCAGATCAATCTCTTCATACACCTTGGATAATTCTTTTTCCAACACCACCATTGCAAAGACAGAGGTACCTGCGGATACATTACCGCTTCTTTTTGCCACGCTGTTGGTTGCAACCATGCCTGTTCCCGCATCCCCCTCCGGCGGACAAAGGGCAATTCCTGCCTGCAGATCTCCGCTTGGATCAAGAAGCTTTGCTCCCTCCGGGGTAAGAAGGCCGGCAGCCTCGCCCGCTGTCAGCACCTGAGGTAGGATATCCCTAAGCTTCCAAGAAAATTTCTTCGCAGCAATGGCATCATCGAAGAGGTCCATCATATGCTCATTGAATTTATGGGTATTGATATCAATGGGGAATACACCGGAGGCTTCTCCCACACCCAGGACCTTCTGTCCCGTCAACTTCCAATGCACATACCCCGCTAAGGTAGTCAGATAGTCAATATCAGCCACATGCTGCTCTTCCCTTAAGATTGCCTGATAAAGATGAGCGATACTCCATCTTTGGGGTATGTTATAGCGGAACATCTTTGTGAGTATCCCTGCTGCCTGCTCAGTGATATTGTTGCGCCAGGTTCGAAAAGGCACCAGAAGCTTTCCCTCCTTATCAAACACCATATACCCGTGCATCATGCCACTAAAGCCCATTGCGCCCACTTTCTGCAGGGTTATGCCGTATTGCTCTTTTACCTGGGCTTTCATCTTTTGATAACTATCCTGCAAACCTGTCCATATTTCTTCCAGACCATAGGTCCAGATATTATCCACATAGCTGTTCTCCCAATCATGGCTCCCTGAAGCAAGGGGTGTAAAATCTTCACCGATCAGCACTGCTTTGATACGGGTAGAACCAAATTCAATACCAAGTGTTGTTCTGCCTTCCTGAATTGCATTTTTTACTTCATTTACTGAAAGACTCATGGTTTCATCCCCCAAAATAATATGATTTCTTCTTCCTATCGCTCCCTTTAGTTCTGTCCATAGTAAGCATTAGCCCCATGCTTTCTCAGATAATGCTTATCTGCAATGGCCTGGGGTGCCGGCTTCACCTGAGGATTGATGATTTCTGAATAGCAAGCCATCTTGGCCACTTCCTCCAACACCACCGCATTATGGACAGCCTCAAACGCATCCTTGCCCCAGGTAAAGGGGCCATGGTTTGCACATAGTATCCCTGGCATGCTCCCTGGCTTAATATGATTATTGGTTAAGGTTTCAATAATCACCAGTCCGGTATTTACTTCATATTCTCCCTGGATCTCTTCCTCTGTCAGACTTCTGGCGCAGGGGATTGATCCATAGAAATAATCCGCATGAGTGGTTCCGTAGAGAGGAATACTTCTGCCAGCCTGAGCCCAGGAGGTTGCCCAGGTTGAATGGGTATGGACAATTCCTCCTATCTCAGGGTATTTCTTATATAGCTCAATATGAGTAGCTGTATCGGAGGAGGGTTTATAGTTCCCTTCAATTCGATTGCCCTGCAGATCAACCACCACCATATCCTCTGCTTTCATGGTCTCATAATCCACACCGCTGGGCTTGATCACCAGATAACCGCTTTCACGATCAATGCCGCTGACATTGCCCCAGGTATAGGTTACCAGACCACGCCTGGGCAGCTCCATATTTGCCTGATACACAATTTCCTTTAATTGCTCTAACATCGTCATCTACCGTTCCTTTTCTTGTACTGTCCTACCTATGACAGTCGATATTGTTGCAGTCATCTTACCCATCTTTATTTGTAGGCAACAGAATTCCACCTGAGTTCATTCTTAAGGTTTCGAATAGTAGTATCTTTATCGATAACAACCGCTTCGATTCCCATGGCTGCTGCCCAATCTTCCATCTGCTCTACCGTCAGGTCATAGGAGAAGGCAGTATGATGAGCACCTCCTGCCAGAATCCACGCCTGGGCCCCGGTTGCCAGATCCGGCTGCGGTGTCCAGAAGGCCGTTGCTACCGGTAGGTTAGGCATCGGCTTCTCCACTTTCTTGCAGTCCACCGCATTGATGATCAAACGGAAACGGTTGCCCAGATCCACTAAGGAGGTGGCTACTCCCGGTCCTTCCTTGGAGGTAAATACAAGTCTTGCCGGATCCTCTCTGTTACCCATAGATAAAGGATTGACACGGATACTGATGGGGCCGTCCGCAACAGAAGGGCATACCTCCAGCATATGGGCCTGCAGAATGCCTTCCTTACCCGCTACCAGGTTGTAGGTGTAATCCTCCATGAAGGAAGTACCCTTGGCATTGGGTATACCTGCTGTCATCAGCTTCATAATTCTAAGCATGGCTGCTGTCTTCCAGTCACCTTCCGCACCAAAGCCATAGCCTTTTTCCATAAGTCTCTGAATGGCAAGACCCGGCAGCTGCTTTAAGGCGCCCAGATCACCGAAGTGGGTTACAATAGCATTATAGTTCTTTTCCTTTAAGAAGCGTTCAAATCCAAGCTCAATCTGAGCCTGTACTGCAATATGCTTCCTTAATTCTACCGCATCCCTGCCATCGCTGACAATATCATATTTTGAATAATATTCCTCAACCAGCAAATTTGTATCGGATTCGGAAACTGCATCCACTGCTTCTGCGATCTCATTGATGGGATAAGCATCGATCTCCCAGCCAAATTTCATCTGAGCCTCTACCTTGTCACCTTCCGTTACAGCGACATTTCTCATATTATCCGCTACTCTCATCACCCTTACATGGCTGCTTTCCATAATACCGATGGCTGTTCTCATCCAGGCCCCGATCTTCTCCTGAACCTTGCTATCACTCCAATGGCCAACAACAATCTTACGCTCTATTCCCATACGGGTAACCATATGGCCAAACTCCCTGTCTCCGTGGGCAGACTGATTTTCGTTCATAAAGTCCATGTCTATGGTATCATAGGGGATCTCCTGATTAAACTGGGTATGCAGATGCAGCAGGGGCTTTCTGTATTCCTGAAGTCCCAGAATCCAGGATTTCGCCGGGGAAAAGGTATGCATCCAGGTAATCACGCCTGCACATTCCTCATCCGTATTTGCTTCATTCAGGGTTTTACGAATGAGTTCATTGGTAATCAAAGTGGTCTTTAATACAACCTCAAAGGGAAGAAGCTTTGATTTATTCAGCTCCTCAACAATTATCCGGGAGTGCTTCGCTACATTTTCCAGACACTCCTCTCCATATAGATCCTGTGATCCGGTACAAAACCAAAGCTTGTATGCTTTCATTATAATCCTCCTTTGATGGAATCTTCTTTATATAAAAATGCTACTACTTGTACGCTCAAGTATACAACTTGTTTTTTTCATGCTATACTTTTCTTATTATGCGCGATGGCCGGAGGAAAATATAATGAATGAAAATGGGAATACAAAATACGCTGTGATCATGGAGGACATTAAGAAGGACCTTCGAAGCGGCAAATTAAAGGCTGGTGACCAGATAACCTCAGAGAATAAACTATGTGCAAAATATAATGTCAGCCGTCACACCGTACGTAAGGCCATATCGGAGCTGATCAGCCAAGGCTACCTTACCAGTGTTCATGGCAAGGGAACCTTCTGTACAGAACGTACCCGCTTTGAAGGAGCCTCCAAGAATATTGGAGTCATTACAACCTATATCTCAGATTACATCTTTCCTCACGTCATCCGGGGCATTGATGAGGTATTATCAAAGAACGGCTACAGCATCATCCTGAAGAACACCGGCAACAGCCAGACCGCAGAAGCCAAGTGTCTGGAGGATATCCTGTCTAAGAATATCGACGGACTAATCATAGAACCCAGTAAAAGTGATGTCATCAACCGGAATATGTATCTGTATGAGAAGCTGGACGAATATCATATCCCTTATGTCTTTATTCAGGGAATCAACCGTCAGCTCTCCCATAAGCCCTACGTTGTCCTGGATGAAAAGCAGGGTGCCTATTTGGCTACCCGTCACCTCTTAGAAGGAGGCAGAAAAAATCTCATGGGAATATTTAAGATTGATGATTATCAGGGGATTGAAAGGCACAAGGGCTATAGCCTGGCCTTAAGCGAGGCCGGCATTCCCTATGATCCCGACAGGGTGATCACCTATCACACGGAGGATCGTAAATCAAAGC
>JAJUHH010000247.1 GCA_029267975.1 Clostridiales bacterium | reverse complement strand
CCTATGTAAAAGTAATAAGTTATTTATACAAACCCTATTGTTTAATTCTTAACTATCATATCATAAGATGTAAAATATGGAAATATAAATTGCCATCAAAAGTGAATATAAGTATATTTTTATCGTATAGAAAATTCGGAGAAGTTCCTATACGATAAAAAACAGGTCCATCCTGAAGGGATAAACCTGTTTTAGATAAGGATAGCTGCTATATCATAGTCTTGATTGGCAGCAAGCTAATCATTATCATTAATCTCTGTTGGAATCATTTAATCTTTCTCTGTTTGTATCATTGAGTCTTTCTTTGTTCGTGTTATTCAGTCTTTCCCTGTTTGTATCATTCAGTCTCTCTTTGTTAGAGTTACGGGATGAATTGTTGTTTGCATTTGTGGAGTTTTTATTTGTGTTTTGTGTAGAGTTTCTGCTTGAATTGTCCATATTATATACCTCCTGTGATGTTTTACAGTACCTTTCGTATTTGTTTAACAGTACCTATCTTATTATTTGCATTTTTTAAAATAATATTAATTAAAAATTGGCAAGTGAAGGTTGGAATATTAATATTATCCATTTAAGGTTTTAAGATTACCTTAATGCAATTATCCTTCTTATGATCAAAAATGTCGTATGCATGAGCTCCCTCTGATAATGGAAGTCTATGCGTTATAATATCTGTGGCATCGATTTCAGCTCGTTCAATATGAGTAAGGATACGGTCAACATAAGCATGGGCCGGACATTGTCCCATTTTAAGTGTAATATTGCGTCCAAAAAAGTCACCAAGGGGGAAGTTATTATAGCGTGCACCATAAACACCAACCATAGATACGGTTCCCCCCTTACGTACTGCCTGGGTTGAGATTTCAATTGCGGATTTCGAACCGCCCTGCATCTTCAGTAGAGTTTCAACAAATTCAAGCTTTGTCATCTTTCCATCCATACCAACGCAGTCAATAACAACATCAGCACCGCCATGGGTGATTTCTTTTAAATACTCGCCGGTATTATCATAATCCTCAATATTTACTATTTCCGCCCCATAACCTTTTGCATGGGCAAGACGGTAATTCACATAATCAACAGCGATAACACGCTTTGCACCCATAAAGTAGGACCATTTGATGGTTAATAATCCAACCGGACCACAACCAAGGACAACAACAGTATCATCCTTTTTCACACCACCGTTTTCTACGCTCCAATAGGAGGTAGGAAGGATGTCGGTTGCAAAAAGCACCTGTTCATCGGTAAGGCTTTCTGGAACAAGCCGAGGTCCAACATTGGCATATGGAACCCGTAAATATTCAGCCTGCCCACCGTCATATCCTCCATATGTTTTGCTATATCCGAAGATTCCGCCCGCTTCTCCGTTGGCATTGGAATTATCACACTGACTCCACAAGTCATGCTCGCAATACCAGCAATGTCCACAGGAAACCGGAAACGGAACAATGATTCGATCTCCTTTTTTAACTTTGCTAACATCCTTACCCACTTCTTCTACAATTCCCATGGTTTCATGGCCCAGGATAGAGCCTTTTGGGAGATTAGGTACCATACCATGAATTAAATGTAAATCTGAACCGCAGATTGCGGTTGAGGTAACTTTAATAATGATGTCATCCTGATTTATTAATTTTGGATCACCGACCTCTTTCACATCTACATTTCTCATACCTTCATAAGTGATAGCTTTCAATTTAACATACCTCCTTAGCCTATATTCGTGTTTATGGATTGGTTTATGGATTACAAGGAATGAACATTTTTTGATCACCGTTACTAATCGTTCTAACGATTAGTAGCTTTTCCTAATCCCGTATAATTTATAAGCTTTTGCCTTATAATAAGGAAAAGTCTGAAAGGAGGTTCCTTATGTTTAAACATGAAAAGCAATTACTTCATGAAGTGAAGGTGGATCGCCCAAATCCTCAGTATGCAGTTTTATTACAAGAGCAGTTGGGTGGTGGGAATGGCGAGTTAAAAGCTGCCATGCAATATATTTCACAAAGCTTTCGAATTAAAGATCCTGATATCAAAGATTTGTTCCTTGATATCGGTGCGGAAGAGCTGTCGCATATGGAGATGGTTGGAACCCTGATTAATTTACTGAATGGTCATAATGTTGAGTATGAAAAAGTAGGGGTTGGCGAAATACAGACACATGTGCTTCTCGGCCTGAATCCTGGATTAATTAATGCATCAGGGTATTCCTGGACCAGCGACTATGTAACGGTTACCGGTGATTTATGTGCAGACCTCCTATCAAACATCGCATCCGAGCAGCGGGCCAAGGTGGTATATCAATATTTATACCGTCAGATCGATGATAAGGATGTAAGAGATACCATTGATTTTTTACTCAACAGAGAAGAAGCGCATAATGCTATGTTTAGAGAAGCATTTAATAAAGTAAGTAAGACAGGGTCTAATCTAAGCTTTGGGGTTACGGAGGATTCTAAATTGTACTTTAATTTATCAACTCCTGATAATGGAGCACCTTTTAGTAAGCCCAATACCTCCGGTCCGGAATTTAAGTAAGTTTAATGATTAATATTCTTATGTATGCATTTATGTTAAAGCTATGATTCCATCTATATAAAATAGGGCCGTCGCACTATAATTAATATAGTGCACGGCTTCTTTTTATAAAAGTTTATTGCAGCAGGCCCATCCGATTTAAGTATGGTCGGTGAATAATCTTAAAAAATATGTCCTGTAACTGTTGACAATTTAATTTTATATCTTAATATTATATGATATCAACAAAGCAAAAAGATAATACTAGAGAGGAGCTCAGCATGGATAAAGCAGACGTAATAAAATCATTAGCAAAAATGTTTAGTGAGCCAGAAGAAAGTGAATATATTATAGAAGAAAAACAAATAGATAATAGCACTTATTTAAGCCTTGTTGCAAAAGATAAAGAAGAATATATAGAAACGCACCCCGATTATGAATCTTTCATCAGCATTCTTCAGTACTACAATTCAAGAACCTTAAATTATGTAGTAGTGAGATTAAATGAGAATA
This sequence comes from Clostridiales bacterium, assembly GCA_029267975.1. Classification (GTDB taxonomy): domain Bacteria; phylum Bacillota; class Clostridia; order Lachnospirales; family Lachnospiraceae; genus Mobilitalea. The sequence continues at coordinate 1,671 of JAJUHH010000247.1, read as the reverse complement.
AGAAAAAATTCTTTGTTGAATTCACAGATTCTGAGAGAGAAAAATTTTTAAACGACGTCAGGGATTTTTATAAAAGATTAGTTGGGGCTAATTCTAAGTCCATCCCCCTCCTTGAGTCGATGGTTGTTGAATGGGTAGATGCTCTCTTGAAATGAGAGAAATGTGTTAATGGAAGTACTTGACAGTAATCTATTCATTATCTATAATACATAAAAATGAATAATAAAGGCGATGAAGAGAGCGAGTAGGTATCTGAAGACCTTACAGAGAGTTCTGGTAGCTGAGAAGGAACAGGGGATAAGATATATAAGCATTTTGCTTATGTTTTGGAAACAAAATCGAAAAAAGACTTGGAGCTGCGTACCGACTGCAATTATGCTGAGATTACGATGGGTGTGCCCATTATAGCACCAGAGTATCGATAACGATCCGTACTTATATGATGCTTGTATGGATGCTTTATCTGTACTTGCTAAGGTTCATGCTGTGAGGTATGAATGAAAAAAGGTGGTAACACGGGATTATTATTCTCGTCCTTGGATTAACAGGGGCGAGATTTTTTATTCATTTATCCTTGCCCCGATCATATGAAATGAAAGGAAAGGATAACATGAAGGAAAATAATTTATTTGATGCAAGGATAGCAAAATTTGATTTTGTGAAAAGCATTACGAATCCTTATCCTGAAAGATTCGAGCTTACACACAGTTTATGTGAGGCTTCAAAGCTTCAGAATGGAACAAAAGATGTCCGTGTTGCAGGCAGGCTTATGGCTATGAGAAAAATGGGAAAGCTCTCCTTTGTGACGATTGCTGATGTGGCTGGCAAAATTCAGATTGCAATTAAGAAGGATATTCTTGGAGAGGAACAATATGATTTTTTTAAAAAGGCCTTTGATATTGGCGATTTTATGGGAGTTGCAGGAGATGTATTTACGACTGATGCAGGAGAAAAGACAATTCGTGCTACTATGATCTACTTTATAGGAAAGTCATTTCGACCATTGCCGGAGAAGTTTCATGGTGTCAGTGATATGGATATCCGTCAAAGACAAAGATATTTGGATTTATGCATGAATGATGAAACAAAAGAGAGGTTCCTTAGAATTGGTTGACCCACTGGAGCAAAAAGCAAGACTCATGGAGCAGGCCCGCTACAAGGCCAATGGCGATGAAGAAGCAATGATGATGGATGAGGATTATATCACCGCTATGGAATATGGAATGCCGCCGATCTCCGGATGGGGAATGGGGATCGATAGAGTATTTCAAGTTTTAACAGGAAAAGATAATATCCGTGAATCAATTATGTTTCCCTTGATGAAGACGCTGTACTGATCATACTTAGATTTGTTAATCAGGTGGTAGTGTAATGTAGGCATGCTCTTGGACTTAATTGCATAAATAATAAAACAGGTAAAGAGGATCCGCTTAATCGAAAGTCGGCTTCCTCTTTACCTGTTATATATATTTATATAGTTCGCCTGGCAGCACACGTTTCACTCATGATGGCACAGGCAAAAGGGATGACCTGCCGGGTCTAGGAGAGTAACCCATTGATTACCATACTCAGGCTGCCAGTATTGTGTAGAAGGCTTTTTTGCCCCTAAGGACAAGGCATACTCCACAGCTGCATCAATATCATGGACTGCAAAATCAAGATGTTCCATTT
>JAJUHH010000246.1 GCA_029267975.1 Clostridiales bacterium | reverse complement strand
TTGGCAGTTTAAAGGTCTGTAATGCCTGCGATACAATATCGTTGCCGTATAAGGTTCTGCAGGTCTCAACCCAGGTTGACACAATAGTTCCCTTCATAATTCTCTCTCCTTTGTATATTCTATTTATTCCTCATTCTACCTCAGGTAATTAGTTTTATCAATATAAATTAATAATCATTATTATTAATATATTACATTTACTGGTGGATTTTAGTATTATATGGAATATGCGATTAAGGTATCCTAACCTTTTCTTAATGATCCTATCAGGATTCTAAGCTTAATTTAACTTGACGCTGAGGGTAATAAGGGCTAAACTAGAAAATGTAATAAATAAACAATGCAGCTGCATTTGCTACGATAGCTGATAGATTGAAAAAGCATCATAATGAAATAAATAATTTATATGGAGGTAAATCAAATGGGAATTTTAACACGGTTCAAGGACATTATGGCCAGCAACATCAACGCACTGCTCGATAAGGCAGAGGATCCTGAGAAGATGATCGACCAATGCTTAAGAAATTTAAATTCTGATCTTGGCAAGGTAAAAGCAGAAACTGCAACCATTATGGCAGAAGAGCAGAGAGCAAAAAGAGTTTTGGATGAGTGCAATGATGAAATTGGCAAAATGCAGGCTTATGCTTTAAAAGCTCTGGAAGCAAATAATGAAGCGGATGCAAGAAAGTTCCTGGAGCAAAAGGCAAGTTTGTCTGCGAAGCTGCCTGGCCTTCAGGAAGCATATGATCTGGCACATACCAATGCCAGTCACATGCGTGACATGCATGATAAACTGGTGAATGATATCCATGAGCTGGAAGCACGTAAGGATATGATCAAGGGTAAATTAGCCGTTGCTAAGACTCAGGAGCGCATCAATAAAATGGAATCCTCCGTATCCAGCGCCAATGATTCAATAGCGAGCTTTAAGAAATATGAAGAGATGGCAAATAAGGCCCTTGACAGAGCCAATGCAATGGCCGAGCTTAACAACTCCTCTGCAGAGCAGACCATTGAGGATCTCAAGGAAAAATACTCCTCAGACACTAGCATCGATGACGAGCTGGCAGCACTTAAGGCAAGCCTGGCAAAATAGGAGCATTGCTTAATAAAAATGTCCGCAAATGAAGGGGTATAAGCATTTACTCCCCTTTTTGCGGACATTTTATGAGACCTCTACAGTATCAGGAAAATGGCGATCAATGCAGTATCAATGCTGTTTGGCATTGATACAGAGTAGTGCAACAAAGTAGTAGGGAGGAGACACAATGTCAACCGTAGTTCATTATAAATGTCCCAATTGCGGATCGGATATGGCTTTTGACAGCCACACCGGATTACTTCGCTGCGACAGCTGCGGCAGGTCAGATAAAATAGAAAATATGCCTAAGCAGGACTGGGATCATGAGGATGCCAGTTATCGCTATGAAATGGACGAGGACGATAAAAAGGCTGCCAAATCCGCTTTTGAACGGGACTATGCAGATCCTCATGACCAGGACGAACCAAGCCTACATAGGACCTTTGGGGCTCAGGATGCCAGGGAATATCACTGTAATAATTGCGGCGCTATCTTAATTACGGAGCCCAATACTACAGCAACCACCTGCAGCTTCTGCGGTGCGGGAGTCGTTCTTAGTGACAGGTTAAGCGGCAATCTGGCTCCTGCAAAGGTAATCCCCTTTTCCATCAGCAAGGAGCAGGCACAGGAAGCCTTCCGAAAATGGTGCAAAAAGGGCTTACTTACTCCTTCGGACTTTATGACTGCGGATCGGATTAAGAACATTACCGGCTTGTATGTCCCCTTCTGGCTATATGATCTGAATGGTCGTGGCGAAGCAGAAGCCACCTGCACCAGGGTGCGGACCTATTCAGACAGTGATTGGATCTATACAGAGACCAAATATTATCATGTCTATCGTAAGGTGGATCTGAATTATTCCCGTATCCCCTGTGATGCCTCCCGTAAGCTGGAGGACAGTATGATGGATAAGCTGGAGCCCTATTCCTACGATAATCTCAAGGAATTTAAAATGCCCTATCTGGCAGGCTATATAGCCGAGAAATATGATTTCACGGATGAGGAGATGCTGCCCAGAGTGAAGGAAAGGGTCAGTGCCTATGTAGATAATTACATTGATTCAACCATCAATGGCTACTCCTCTGTCACCTTCCACAGAAAGGACATCAAAATTCGCAAAAAGCATGCAGACTACACACTGCTGCCTGTTTGGATGGTATGTTATGACTACCGGCAGTCTGAGCATATCTTCGCCATGAATGGGCAAACCGGTAAGATTGTTGGAAAACCGCCTTTAAGTAAGGCCAAGATCCTTGGATGGTTTGCAGGAGTCACTGCCGGCAGCTTCTTAATTATGCAAATACTTACTCTGCTGTTGGGAGGTGGCCTGACATGAAGCAATATATATTCTTAAGAGCTTTACCTTTATTCCTCTTGCTGCTGTGCATCGGTACGATGATCTCTGCCAGCACCCTGCGGGCTTACGCTGCAGAGGAGGATTATCAACATGTCTTTGATAAAGCCGGACTTTTATCCACAAGTGAAGCGGATGAGATTGAAAAGCTGTGTATTGATTACGGAACAGATGCCGAAGTGGAGATTATGGTTCTGACCCATAATGATCCGAAAGCAATCTATGCCGAAGACTATATCGAGGATTTCGAGGATCAGCTGCCGGTGGGTGACCGGGTATATTTACTGATCGATATGTATAACCGGGTTGTGTTTATTGAAGGATATGGAACAGCAGAAACCTATATCCATTCCAAACGCGGTGATGCAATTATAGATCAGATTACACCCTATCTGTCAGAGGGTGATTATAAGCAGGCGATTACCATCTTTATAAATGAAGCAGCTGCTTATATGAAGGATGATTCTGAGCTAAACTATGATCATGATTACAGCGCAGGGAAACCCCAATCCAGTAATCCAAACGGTCCCTATTATAGTGAGACCCTGCCTTCAAACTATTACGGCAATTCCGGCGGCGCTGCTGCAAAGAGTATCCTGACCAATGTTTGGTTTCAGCTGATCGCTGCTGTCATAATCGGTATTGTTACAGTCTCTGTCATGGCTTATCATTCCGGTGGCAGAATGACCGCAGGAAGCAGTACTTACATGGATGCAGGACAATCAGGACTGATTGGACGCAGAGATGACTATATCCGTACCCATGTTACCAGAGTGAGAAAGCCGAAGGAAGATAACAACAATCACAATCATCATGCAGGCGGCGGCTTCAACACTGGCGGATTCCAAGGCGGAGTATCCTCGGGAGGTCGTTCACATAGTTCCAGCGGTGGAAAATTCTAATCAAAAAATATTAACGAACAGGGAGGAAAACATATGGGTTTATTTTCAAGACAATTAGCAAACGTTGTGGAATGGCAGGAATTTCGGGATGATATGATCTTCTATAAATGGAGCAATGACGAGATCAAAAAAGGCAGCCGCCTGATTATCCGTCCCGGCCAGGATGCAGTGTTCCTCTATAATGGAAGAATAGAAGGTATCTTCAAGGATGAGGGCGAATATGACATTGAATCTGATATCATCCCCTTCCTCTCCACCTTAAAGGGCTTCAAATTTGGCTTCAACAGCGGTTTAAGAGCTGAGGTATTATTTATAAACACAAAGGAATTTCAGGTAAAATGGGGTACCCAGAATGCCATTAATATTCCGACTCCCCAGCTTCCTGGTGGAATGCCGATTCGGGCTTTCGGAACCTTTACCTTCAAGGTATCTGATTATGTTAAACTGATTGATAAAATAGCCGGTGTGAAGCAAAGCTATTTTGTGGAAGAGGTTCGTCTGCGTATCGTAGCAGTGGTAGATCAGCTGCTGATGAAATGGATCTCCAAGGAAGGCAAGGATATGTTTAACCTGCAGGCCAACTCCTTCGATATCTCCAATGGTATCCGTACCGATCTGGATATGCAGATGTTTGATAGCGGTATCAGCATAACTGCCTTTAACATCATGAGCTTTACTTATCCGGAAGAAATTCAGAAGATGATTAATAAAAATGCTTCCCACAGCATGGTTGGTGATATCAACCGGTATCAGCAGATTGAGTTCACAAATGGTATGGCCTCAGGCAAAATCCAGGGGGGCGGCATGGCCTCCGATATGGCAGGCGCAATGATGGGTATCAACCTGGCAAATCAGATGATGCAAAATATGAATGCGGCAATGAATAAGACCGGACCTGCTTCCGCCTCAGGAGCAAAACCTAACTTCTGTCCTAACTGTGGAACGAAAACAGGAGATGCAAACTTCTGTCCTAATTGCGGTCAAAAGCTGGTATAGCATACGAAAGGACTATTATACCATATAAGTGATTAAAGAAGGAAAGGATAACATGCATTTTGGAATGCATATTACCCTTTCCTTCTATTTAACTGATGGAATGCAATAGTCCCTTTTGACTACTTTCTCATTTCTAATTTTTATACTAACGCTGTTTCTATTCTAAGTCCTGTCCTGTACATACTCTGTGCACGGTTTTCTTGATCAAAAGTATTGCTGCAGGATCAAGCTCATCCGCCTCAAGCTCTGACACAACATGACTGCCGTCAGTATCATAATCTCCATAATGACGGGGGATAAAGTCGTTATCCATAATATTTTTCTTTAAGATTGTCTCAAACCAGGTAGCCGCCAGGGTGCTTGCGTTCTTTTTTTACAT
>JAJUHH010000245.1 GCA_029267975.1 Clostridiales bacterium | reverse complement strand
GCCAGCTAGGCCTACAGCCTATCCTGGCTGCATCAAATTTACAGATTAAGAAAGGCATGGTAGTTTATATGAAAGAGAAAAAGCTCCGGGATAAGATCGGCCAACTGATCATGACCGGATATCCCACAGCCCAGCTCACACCGGAACTCATTCATTTAATCGAAGAATATAAGGTGGGAAATATTATCCTATTCTCCTATAATTTTAATACCATTGAGCAGGTGCAAGACACCTTAAGAGACTTGCATCATCGGATAGAAGCAAGTACCGGAGAGCCTGCCTTTATTGCAGTGGATCAGGAAGGCGGTGTGGTAACCCGGCTGCCCAAGGAGGCATGTAATATTCCCGGTGCTATGCTCCTTGGCTCCACCGGCAGGGAGGAATTTGCCTATGAGGCAGGGCTTATTACGGCAACACAATTAAGGGCCTTAGGCATTAATGTAAATCTGGCACCGGTACTTGACGTGAATTCCAATCCGGATAATCCGGTTATCGGAGTCAGGTCCTATGGCAGTGATCCTGCTTTGGTGGACCGCTTCGGCAATCAGATGATGAAAGGACTTATGGATGGACATGTCATGGCTACGGTGAAGCATTTTCCCGGTCATGGGGACACTGCAGTAGATTCCCATCTGGGGCTGCCTGTGGTAGAGAAGGAGTTGTCTGAGTTACTGCAAAATGAGCTCATTCCCTTCCAAAGTGCCATAGCCCAGGGAGTGCCCTGTGTGATGACCTCCCACATCCTTTTCCCCAAGCTAGAGCCTGAAAGAAAGCCGGCAACCATGTCCCAGGCAATACTTACCGGAATCTTACGGGAAAGACTGGGCTTTGAGGGAATCATCATTACCGATTGTCTGGAAATGGGAGCCATTCAGTCCTATTACGGCACTGCCCAGGGGGCAGTGGAAGCGATAAAGGCCGGAGCCCAGCTTTTATGCATCTCCCATACCCCTCAGCTTGTCATAGAGGCGATCAATCAGATTGAGGCAGCAGTGGAGTCCGGAGAGATCAAGGAAGAACTGATTGACCGTGCCGTAGAAAACATAATAAAATGGAAGAAAGTATACAGGATTGACCCTGAAGCCATGACTGAGGAAGGGATGGCAAGAAGGGCATTCAATGCAGCGTTTATCGGAACCCCGGAGCAGATGAAGACTGCAGCTAAGATGGTGCAGGCCGGAATAGTGCAGCTGTCACCCATGGACTTACCCCAGGTGACGGAGGATACGGTTGTGATCGGCTCTTATGCTTACCGGTCTACTCTGGCCAACAGCTCTGTGGACATGGAATTACATTTTGCCAGATATATGGCGGATAAGCTGGGCTGCAGCTATGTAGAGCTGCCTGTAAATCCGACTAAGGAGGACAGGGCAGAAGCATTGGCACGACTACAGGACAATGATTACGTTATCTACGGCTTATATAACGGGCATCTGAATCAGGGGCAGGTACAGCTAGCCAATGAGATCAGCAGAAGCGGGAAGGTTCTGACGGCAATCACCCTGAGAAACCCTTATGATCTGGCATTGTTAGATGAGCATATTCATAAAATAGCGGCCTTTGAGTACAATATCCCGGTATTTGATGCTTTGGAGAAGATTATCAGAAAAGAAAAGAAGGCAGTCGGTAAGCTCTCTGCTGAACTGAAATAGGAGAGCAGGTAGGATAAAAGGTTTGGTAAGGAGTATCTATGGATAACTATGTGATTGGAATGGATGGCGGGGGAACAAAAACCACAATCATAGCGGCGGACCTGAAGGGACAGGTTCTGGAAAGCTTCACGGGGGATACCATCAATTATAACGGAGGCAGTAAGGCTTACATCGATTCTAATCTGCAGGCCATCTTCCGCATGATTAAGGATAAGGGATTACTGCCGGAGCATTGCAGGGCGATCTGCATTGGTGCAGCAGGAATCAGCAATCCCCTGGTAAAGGAACAGCTGTTAGAGAATATTATGGGGGCAGGATATACCTGTCCGGTTAAGATTGTGGGCGATGCTGATACCGCCTTTGCAGGGGCGTTAGAGAATGGAGAAGGCATGATTCTCATTGCCGGAACAGGGTCTATTTGTCTTGGGAAGGATGCTGAGGGAAATACCTATCGGACCGGAGGCTACGGCCACCTAATCGATGATGAAGGCAGCGGTTACGCCATTGCCCGGGATATTCTATCCTGTGTGGTGAAGGCCTGTGACGGGCGGAAGGAGCCTACCATATTAAAGAATCTGCTATTTGATTACTTAGGCATTCAAAGCGTAGAGGAACTAATTTCCTATGTATATCTGCCGGGCAGAAGCAAGAAGGAGATCGCTGCACTCTCCATTATTATAGAACCTGCCCTGCAGCAAAAGGATCAAGCAGCCCTGGAGATTGTGGACCGATGCATCGAGGGACTGGCAGAGTTGACCACACCCATCATCAGAAGGTTTCATAAAGCCCCTGTCCTTGCTGTCGCAGGCAGTATCCTGATGAATAATCAATGGATCTTTGAAGGATTTACAGAAAGAATGAAAGCGCTTCATCCAGAGGTAAGTATAAGGAAGCCGAAGCATTCGGCCACCTACGGCGCAGTCTTGTTGGCCTTGCAGGAAATCAAAGGGGGAATGAGGAATGGTTTTAGCAGGAATTGATAACACAAGTGAATGGATGAAGGAACTGGAAGGAAAGAGAGTGGGACTGATCACCAATCCGACCGGAGTGAACCAGGAGCTGGTAAGTACCATTGATATTTTAAATGAGAAGATTACCCTGGTAAAATTATTTTCCCCGGAGCACGGAGTTCGGGGAAATGTACAGGCGGGTGATACGGTTGATTTCTATCAGGATGAGAAAACCGGCCTGCCTGTTGTTTCATTGTACGGTAAGAATAAGAAGCTAACGGAAGAAATGCTAAGGGATATTGATGTTCTGGCATTTGATATTCAGGATGTGGGCTCCAGACTTTATACCTACCTCTATACCATGTCCTATGGAATGCAGGGCTGCGCGAATTTCGGCAAGACCTTTCTGGTTTTTGACCGGCCCAACCCTCTGGGAGGTCTTAAGGTTGAAGGCAATCTGATTGCGGAAGGCTATACTTCCTTTGTGGGTCTGCATCCCATTCCCTACCGTTACGGTCTGACCATCGGAGAGATTGCAGGGCTATTTGCCAAAGAGTTTCATATAGACTGTGATTTAAAGGTCATTCCTATGATTGGCTGGAAGCGGGAAATGTATTATGAGGATACGGGGCTGACCTGGATTATGCCCTCCCCTAATATGCCCACAGTGGATACGGCAATTGTTTATAACAGTACCTGTATTTTTGAGGGAACCAACATATCAGAGGGGAGAGGAACCACAAGACCCTTTGAATTGCTGGGAGCCCCCTGGCTAAATGCGGACCAGCTGGCAGACAGAATGAATGAGAAGAAGCTTTCCGGGGTACGCTTCCGGCCGGCTTATTTTACACCCACCTTCTCCAAACACGCCAATACCATGTGCAGGGGAGTACAGCTGCATATCACTGACAGGAACAGCTTCCACTGCGTTGAAACAGCCCTCCATCTCCTGGAGGAGATCAAACGTCAGTCAGGCGAACATTTCGCCTATCTGCCGCCCTATAGCTCCTCAGGAAAACCCATGATTGATTACAACACCGGGGGAGATTTTATAAGAACCCACGATTTTGAGGCAAAGAAGGTTCATCAGGCCTGGTCTGTTGAAGCAGAGGAATTTGCAAAGCATAAGATCAAATACCATCTATATGAGTAGTCTATCAGTTACCCTAGTATAAGTGTGATAGCTGTTGCCAGGATAGGAGTATTACATCAGATGCCTGTACGATGGGAATGAGTAGCCTGGTAACTGCTCTCCAGCTTTCCTTCCACATTGGCATAGTCCTTATTGGCAATGGCAGTAAACAAGATATCGGTGATGACCAGCTGGGCAATACGGGAACTCATGGCACCGCTTCTTTTATAAATCTCAGGGGAACTGGTATATAGTACATAATCAACGGCTTGTGCCAGGTTGCTCCTGCCGAACTTTGTGATTGCCAGAGTACTTGCGCCATTGGCCTTTGCGATATCCAGGGTCTCAAGAATTTCTCTTGTCTCCCCTGTGTTGGAGATGAAGATAGCCACATCCTCACTGGAGATGGTGGAGGCATAGGTCAGGCTGATATGGTAGTCATGGTTAAAGGAAACATTATAACCAATACGCAGAAGCTTGTAATACAGATCATCAGCCACCAGGCCGGAAGCTCCGAAGCCGAAGATACGAATCGCCTTGGCATGGATGATCTTATCCACGATATTGGACAGCATTACTTCATCAAAAAGCTTTAAGGTGGCCTCAATTGCCTGAATGCTGCTCAGGCATACTGTCTCAGCCATGGAGATATAGGTGGAATGATCCTTGATATCTGTGAATTGCAGTTGGGGAGAGGAGTTCTCGTTCTCAGTGATGCTGTCATTGAGTTCCACAAAGAGAGACTTCTTTAAGTCCTTCATTCCATCAAAGCCGATGGATTTGCAAAAACGCACCCAGGCACCCTGACTGGTGCCGGAGAGATTAGCCAGCTCAGCCAAGGGATAGCGGAAGATATTATCGATATTCTTCAATATATAATCTGCTACCTTCTTTTCGGTTTTATTTAATTGCGGATACATGTTGATCGTGCGTATTTCCACTGTAGTCATGTGGCTTGGCCTCCTCGGTTTTAGTACTTATTATTATATAATAATTATTATTATTT
>JAJUHH010000244.1 GCA_029267975.1 Clostridiales bacterium | reverse complement strand
GGTATCGGCGGTTTCTTCTATTCCGTGGGTGTCATGGATGGTAATGTCAACGGACATACCGGTGTAGCAGGTTTTGGTTTCCTTGCACTTGCCGTTATGATTTTTGGGCAGTGGAAGCCGTGGAGAATTTTCTTTGCTGCCTTATTCTTCGCCTTCCTTCGTACACTGGCTTATTCCGTTGCCTTAATCCCTTTCTTAAGTGCCCTGAGTTTAAACCAGGCATATTATAAGATGTTACCTTATGTAGCAACCATGGTGGTACTGGTATTCACCTCTAAAAAATCCAGAGCACCGAAAGCAGAAGGAATTCCATACGATAAAAGCACAAGATAAGGATAGGATGAAGGGAAGGAATACGGTATGGCAAAATTATATTTTAAATATGGGGTAATGGGCAGCTCCAAGACCGCGCAGGCCTTAATTACAAAGTTTAACTATGAAGAGAGAGGTATGCGGGTATGGCTGATCAAACCTGCCATCGATTCAAGAGACGGCGATGGTATCGTAAAATCTCGTGCCGGTTTGGAGGCTCATGCGTATGTTCTTCCCTATGATGAGGATGTGTATAAAAGCTTTCAGAAGCTGACCGGACAGATCGATGTCATAATCGTGGATGAATGCCAGTTCTTAACAGAAGCCCAGGTGGACCAGCTTTCCATGATCGTAATCGATTATAATGTTCCGGTGCTCTGTTTTGGACTGAGAGCAGATTTTCGCACAAAAATGTTCCCGGGCAGCAAACGACTCATGGAGATTGCTGATTCCATCACTGAGATTAAAACCATCTGTTCCTGTGGCAGAAAGGCCACAGTCAATGTACGTCTCAATGAAGAGGGGAAGATCATTACCGAGGGAGAGCAGATTCTTCTTGGCGGAAATGACAAATATACAGCCATGTGCTATCAATGCTATATTCAAAATCAAAAGGAACAGCAAAAGGAGCAATAGCCCTTTGCTGTTAGGAGTGATACACGGTTCTGGAAGAGACTTTGCGGATAAAATCTGCAAAGTCTTTTTCTTAAGAAAAACTTAAGAGAAGGCATGAAACTTATGTGTTAAAATATTCCATAGAAGTTAGTTTCTTTGATGGTATTATGTCACTTCAGTGTTTTATTTATCAACTTATTAAGTTCTAATACTGAGAAATAGTACTATTTCTTATGAAAGGGCTTATTACGGGATGCATTTGGAACATGTAAACGCTTCTATGGAGGTATCACTATGAAACATGAGGATAAGGAAGATAAGAGGAAGGATCCATCTGATATGACCTGGAAGGAGAAGGGATTGTATTATCTGAAGCAATGCTCTTTCTCCATATTATTTGGCATGGTGATCATGGGGATTGGGATTATTATTGCTTACTTGATATCAAACCACTATACTTATGGTCTGCAGGATACAATGTTCTATGAAGGGGCACTAATCTTATTCATTGGGATCTTTGCATCCATGAAGGGGAGCCCATCTGCCAGCGGTATCCAGGGGGCAGGCATGAAGGATGCCTATCAGAGATTCTATTACGCGAATATGGAGGCAGAAGGCTTAAATATGGAAGGGAAGGATAGTTCAAAGGAATTTAGAAACCGTTCCATTGTCGTAATGTCACGAAGTGCCTGGAACCTTATATTCGGTGGACTTATTCTTACGATAGTAAGTCAGGTATTTTTCTGATATAAATATGTAGCTATGGCTACAACAAAGATCTGACCCTATTGTTATAATATGCTTAACAGAGAAGCAATTTCAGGGTATAATGAAATAGCTTATTCCTAGGAACGGAGTATTACTATAAGCTTGTTATAAAAATGGGAGGATAGATATGATCAGGAAAATAATCAAGATTGACGAAGCGCTTTGTAACGGCTGCGGCCTATGTGTCAGCGCATGTCATGAAGCGGCCATTGGACTTGTAGACGGAAAGGCGAAGCTGTTAAGGGATGATTACTGTGACGGACTTGGAAATTGTCTGCCGGTTTGCCCGACCAATGCGATCAGCTTTGAGGAGAGAGAAGCCCTGGCATACAATGAAGAAGAGGTATTAAAAAATCAGCAGAAATTAAAGGTGGGGATAGAAGAAATGCAGCAGCAGAATCAACATCAACAGCAGAATCAGCATCAACACCAGCATCAACATCATCAGGGGGGATGTCCCGGGTCCAGAGTTATGAGCCTGCAAAGAGAAGAGAAGGCGCTTAGCTCCAGGTTAGAGCAGCTGGCGTCAACTCCTTCCATGTTGAGACAGTGGCCGGTGCAGATACAGTTAGTACCGCCCAATGCCCCATATTTTAATCATGCGGATCTATTGATCGCAGCGGATTGTACAGCCTATGCATTCGGAGATTTTCATCAGTTTATGAAGAACAAGATCACTCTGATTGGCTGTCCTAAGCTTGACGATGTGGATTATTCCATTAAACTTGGTCAAATCCTAAGCATGAATGAGATTGAAAGCGTTACAGTCATCCGCATGGAGGTTCCCTGCTGCGGAGGTATTGTTCATGCAACAAAGACAGCAATGGCTAACAGCGGTAAGATCATTCCTTTGAGAATCATAACCATCGGCACGGATGGAACGCTTCTGGAGGATAAGTAGTATAAGTAATATAAGTAATATCAGTGATATCAGTATCTCCACCGACCTTCCCCTTAACACTTAAGGGAAGGTCGGTTTTGCTTTCATGAAATTTCATTTCTTACTTGTAGCACTGACCCTATTGTATCATATTTTTATAGTATGAAGATGAATGGGGGTTACTATGGAAGCTGGTCAGTCCTTTTGCATACCGCTCATTGGAGATAAAGCACCGGCATTTCATGCCGTGACTACAAAGGGAGATATTGATTTTCCGGAGGATTATCAGGGGCAATGGGTGATCTTATTTAGTCATCCATCTGATTTTACCCCGGTTTGTACCACAGAGTTCATGACTTTGGCTTCTATGATAAATGAATTCAAGGCTTTAAATACGGAAATGATTGGAATTTCTGCAGATTCAATTTATTCCCACATTGCCTGGCTTCGTAAGATCAAAGAGATGGCTTGGAAAGACATGAAACATGTGAACGTAACCTTCCCTTTAATTGCAGATACCAATATGGAAATCATAGCAAAATACGGGATGCTTCATCCGGAGCATTCAAAAGCGCAAACCGTGCGAGCTGTCTTTATTATTGATCCTGCAGGTATCATTCGGACAATCATGTACTATCCCTCCTCCACAGGACGGAACATGCAGGAACTGGTAAGGGTCATCAAATCACTTCAAAAGGTTGATGCGGAGGGAATTGCCACACCTGCCAACTGGATGCCCAATGACGATGTGATCCTGCCGCCGCCCGGGACCTATGAGGATGCAGCGGAAAGGGTAGAGCAGATCAGTGAGAACCGTTATTGTCTGGATTGGTTTTTAAGCTTTCAGCAAAGCAGCCATGCACCTATACAGCACAGCTGATTGCACAGGCAGCGCAAGTGTCAGTCATAATACCAAAACGAGAACAAGGCTCGTTTTGGTATACTACATAATCTGATTAGGGATTGAAGGAAGTTTATTGATGTGATAGAATAGGCCATGGTCATAACATCATGGGCAATAGGTCTATGAAGTTAGACAGCTTATGTCATTATGATACAAAGGGGTACCTATGAAGAGCAATAAACATAGTATAGGCGCTAAATTCGCCTTATTCGGAGCAACACTGATTTGGGGCAGTTCTTTTCTTCTTGTTAAGACTTCCATGGATGTGATCAAACCACATATTCTTTTGGCTTTTCGTTTTACCATTGCGGTAATTCTGCTATGTCTGATCTTTCATAAACGTCTTAAAATAATAAATAAGGAATATCTCATAAAGGGCTGTATTCTGGGAACTCTTATATTTATTGCCTACAGTTTGCAAACCATTGGAATAACCGATACCACGCCGGGTAAGAATGCATTTCTTACTGCAATTTATTGTGTTCTGGTTCCGTTTTTCTTTTGGCCTATCGCAAAGAAAAGGCCGGACGGCTATAATATAGTTGCGGCATTTATTACGATTCTCGGGATTGGACTTGTTTCTTTAAACAGCGATCTTTCCATTGGTATGGGGGATGCACTGACAATGGTCAGTGGCATATTTTATGCATTACATATGGTTGCAGTAGCCAAGTTCACCGGGGACCAAGATGTGATCCTACTGACAATCCTGCAATTTGCATATGCTGCCCTATATTCCTGGATCATCGGTATGATCTTTGAAGAAATCCCCACAACCCTTGACTTTGCTTCTGTCAGCGGCATTTTATACCTTGCAGTATTTGCCACTGCTGTTGCTTTATTATTGCAAAATGTGGGACAAAAGTATACCCATCCTGCACCGGCCGCAATCATTATGAGCTTAGAATCCGTTTTTGGAGTTTTGTTCTCGGTAATCTTTTATCATGAGATAATTACAGCAAAGTTATTTATTGGATTTTGCCTGATTTTCTTTGCAGTAATTCTCTCTGAGACGAAGCTGAGCTTTATAAAGAAATAGTAAAGAAATAGCAACTGAGAATTGAAAATAGTTTAACACTGTGATATAGTAAATCAAATAATATTTATCTTAAAACCATGAGACCCTGATTTCATATCAAGATTGGAGGATATACTATGTCACAGGATAAGAAATTCCGTTTTGAAACCTTACAGCTTCATGCAGGCCAGGAAAACCCCGATCCGGCTACAGGAGCCAGATGTGTTCCGATTTATCAGACCACATCCTATGTATTTGACGATTGTGCACAGGCTGAAGCCAGATTTAATCTAAGTG
>JAJUHH010000243.1 GCA_029267975.1 Clostridiales bacterium | reverse complement strand
GTATTGGTATTGAATAATAGTGAGTAAATGAAGTATAATTGAGTTCATAACAATGACCTTTCTCTTTTTGATTAGTTGGTTTGTGGTGAACTTAATTATATCAAAAACAGGGGGTCATTGTTATTTTATTTTTAAAAACTTTGTATCCCTTGAAAAATAAAGGTTTTGATAGAAAAACGGGGTGTCGGACTTGACACTACCTTCAAATCAAAGGGGGTAATATCTATGAGAAATCTAAAAAAAACTTTTTACTGGAATTCTTATTTTAACAATGGTGTTTTCAATTTCACCAACTAATGTGTTAGCTGCTCAATCAAAAAGTGAAATGATATCATTTGATGATTATTACCATGCAATGAAAGCAGAGTATGCTAAGTATGGAATAAAATATGAAATCATTCAAAGTAATCATGATATTAATTTTACTAAAGAACTTTTAGACAAACAGCTAAGCACAGCTAGGTATCAAGGTGAAGAATATATAAAGCAACAGCAAGAAGAAACACAGCAAGCAGAGAAAGTAGCAATCAGTTATATTCAAAACATGTCTGCTAGGTCAATAATGCCTGTACAAATAACTGATATATCAGATCATACTTTTAAAAGCCCTTCAGGGATGGGTGAAGTAGGTGTACGTTTGAAATCAACTGCTACATATGATGTTAATGGTGGACGTTTTATAGGGGTTGATAGCTATTCAAGCTATCAGTATGGAACATATGTGAATCTTAAAAGCTGGACTGTGACTGACGAAACATGTACTATTGCTTCTTTAGGGGACGGTTTATATAATAATTGTATACGCCATTATGTAAGAGGATTACTTGTTATTGAATATACTGAACCTAATACCGGGTTATTAGTTGGTTACACATCTGCGCATTCGGTTATTCGCTATTGGTTTTATTAAAAGTTCATCTTTTGACTTTAAGTTTACTATATTTTATTTACTAATAATAGTCGGAGGATAAAGATGGTAACAATAATTTATTATATAGGAGTTATAATAAATGTTCTTAAGTTCATATTTTTAGTATTAGGCATACTTTGCTTTTTGAAATATCTAAAAGATAAATCATAGCTTATTAAAGGTATATAAACTCAACCATAAAATCCATGGATTTAGTAATATAAATTTATGGATTTTTTGTTATGTCAAAACGGCTCAAAGATGATGCATAAACGGTAAGCCATTCGTACTTGTGGGAAAATGATAGCCGCCAGATGATGGCTGGTAAGCGTCAAATCTAATTTCGCATTTTCAAAAACTTTATTGTCATATTCAAAAACTATTTTGTAGTATGACAGAAAGATTAAAATCTCCTAAGAAACAAAAATATTTATTGACATATAATATTATATGACGTATAGTATTGTTAAATTAATAATATTGTTCTGTATAGAGTAACTGGAAAGGAGTTGAGACTATGGTATTTAATACCGGTTCGGCATTACTGGATGCGATCGTACTGGCTGTTGTTTCGAAGGAACCGGAGGGGACCTATGGATATAAGATCACACAGGATGTCAGGGTTGCAATAGAAGTATCAGAGTCCACGTTATATCCGGTGTTGCGCAGGCTCCAGAAGGAGGACTGTCTCGAGGTTTATGATCAGGAATTCGGAGGACGCAATCGAAGATATTATAAGATAACGGAGAAAGGTATGGCCCAGCTTAGGCTGTATCAGGCGGAATGGATGAGTTATTATAAGAAAATAAATCTAATCTTGGAGGGAGTGAGTTAGATGACAAAGCAGGAGTTTATGAGGGAGTTAGAAAGCCTTTTATATGATATTTCTTCTGAGGAAAGAGAGGAAGCACTGAAGTTTTATAAGGGTTATTTTGAAGATGCAGGAGAAGAGCAGGAATCTGCAGTAATTGCGGAGCTTGGTTCTCCCAAGCAGGTTGCTGATATTATTAAAGCTGAGTTAAGTTCAAATACAAGCGAGCATAACAGCAGAGGCTTTTTCACAGAGAAGGGTTATCAGGAGACGATTACCAACGAATTTGAACTTACAGGCATCAATCACGAGGAGGCACAGGGGGCAAAAGCTGGGGGAAATCAGAATTCATATAAACAGAATACCTATAATCAGAATTCCTATAGTCAGAAATCCTACAGCCAGAATCAGAACAACCCATATGGCCAGCAAGGGGAGAAGCAGCAAAGCAGAAGAAGGACTACCAACATTGGCTTAATCATTATACTTTGCATTATTGCACTTCCTGTAGCACTTCCCTTATTGTTTTCTGCCTTTGGTGTTGCAGTTGGCCTTATCGCTGCCTTAGTAGGTATCATAATAGGAATAGGTGCCACCGGTATTGCACTTATCTGTGCAGGTGTTGTGTTGCTGGTCGTCGGTGTGATCCAGATGAGCGTACCCCTGGTAGGTCTTGCAGTTTGTGGGATTGGATTAGCAATCCTGGGAATTGGAATGCTGCTTAGCTTAGCTTGCGGTGCTTTGTGTACCAAGCTGCTGCCGGCTATCATCAGAGGAATCGTTCATTTGTGCAGAATGCCTTTTCAGAATAGGAGCGTGATGGCATGAGATCATTTGCAAAGATTTGGGCTGGGATTGCCCTGATAGCAATCGGGATCGGAGTTACCCTTATGGCAATTACTTTTGCTGCGGGTGTGTCAATCGTGGATATTGCAAGAAGCGGAGCTTTATCCATTACAAGGGATTCAGAGAATGGATGGGTTATCTCCAGAGCCACCGATGATTGGGATGACGATGAGTATGAGGCAGGAGATTTTAATAGCTCTTTTACCCAAACTTATGAGGATATAAAAGCGGTTGATATTGATATCGCTTATGGCGAGGTTGATATTATTCAGGGAGATTCCTTCTCCATTGATGCCATTCGTCTGCCAAGGAATGGTATGGAAGCCAGTGTTACGGATGGCGTATGGCACATCAAGGAGAGCGGAAGATATAGCAGCATTGGTTTATTCAATAGTAAACGGACACCAAAGATTACGATTACAATTCCCAAGGATTTTACTGCTGAGTATTTTAATCTTGATGTGGACGCAGGCGATGTGGAAGTGGAACAGATTTTTGCCACAGAAGGGAAGCTAAATGTTTCTGCCGGCAGAATGGTCATTCATGAATTAAATATATCAAAAAGTTCCAGTTACACGGTTGGCGCCGGTCAAATGCAATTAAAAAACGTAACAGCCAATAATATTACTGCCAACTGCGGTGTTGGTGAGCTGGTGATAAAAGGCTCCATAACTGGAGATAATGATATTACCTGTAGTGTTGGCAAGATAGATATGGATTTAATCGGTACAAAAAAGGATTATTCCTATGATATCAGTGTTTCTATCGGTAATGTGGTAATCGATGAGGAAAGCTATCACAATGTAAGCAATAAGAGTATTCATAACGGCACTGCAGCAAATAAATTTTCCTTAAATTGTGAAATTGGTAATATTGCAGTTGATTTTGATTGAAAAGAATGTATGATAGTAGTATGAGAGGAGGTTATATCATGGAACAAAAAAGATTATTTCGGTCCACTAGAAATAAAATGATTTGTGGTGTATGCGGAGGTGTTGCGGAATACATCAACATCGATCCCACCGTCGTCCGTCTGCTTTGGGTATTATTCAGCTTTGCCGGCGGAGCTGGTATTCTGGTGTATCTGATTGCTGCAATTATTATGCCCATCCAGGCATAAGATAAGCAAAAAGAAGAGCATAAGTTAGTAAAGCATAAATTAATTCAGCATAAATAGTTAGAGTATAATTAGGCATAGCCCATATGTGACTAAGTATGAATAAGAGGCAGCTTCTAAATCAATGACTTGATGTTAGGAAGCTGCCTCTTTCCTCTATAATAATCGCTTGCATCTTATGACTGCAAAACCTTATTGATAATGCCCAGGATCTGCTCTGTCTCAAAGGGTTTGGCAAGGAATTCTGCGGCACCGTATTTCAAAGCCTCCAGCATCTTGGTCTTCTGTCCTGCGGCAGTAACCATAATAATTTTTGCGTGTTCGTCATAGTTTCGGATTAAGCGCAGGGCCTGCAGACCATCCATGACCGGCATCGTAATGTCCATGGTGGTAAGCTCTGGCTGCAATTCCTTATATTTTTCAAAGCCGTCTTCCCCATTGCTTGCCTCAGCAATAATTTCATGACCGTTTTCTTCTAATATCCCCCGCAATATTTTTCTTGATGTGCGGGAATCATCAACGATAAGTATCTTTGCCATGATTAACCCTCCTAATGAAACACAGCAGAATCATTCACTGCCACGACAACATCCGCCTGCTCGCCATGGATGATTAAGGGAACTACATAGATATCACCCTTGGTTGAAAGAATTTTGTTCAGATAATATGTGGGAGGAGCCATATCGATTTGGATATCCTCCTGACTTAGCTTGGATGCATAAAGTCCGGTGGTGCAATTAATAAATTCGCATACAGAATCAAAAGCATCCTCGTCCAGGGCAGGAAAATCTTCTTTGGCAAAGGGTCTGGCAATTGCCAAAAGAGCATCATCGTTGCCGGCAAAACCAACGAAAATGGAATGATCACCAATCAACTGCTGGGTAGCCATTGCCCGAAAGGAATATTCCTTTGTCTTATAGGATCGCTTCATGATGGTATCCTTATGGATAAAACGAATTACATTTCTTATGGCCATATGCAGGTAATCGCCGCCTATGGAAGCATCCACCTTGACAAAAACCGGTATCATACGGTCCGGATCATCTGACCTTAAGGCTTCCAGGTCAGAATCGGTTAGATCATAAGCTTCCTTATACTCTTCCAGACATTGATCGATCTCATCCATGGTAAG
>JAJUHH010000242.1 GCA_029267975.1 Clostridiales bacterium | reverse complement strand
GGCAAGTAAAAAAGCCCTTTAGGGCTAGCCTGAGAAAGAAGTGCGGTTGGCAAATCCATCAGGCGCCTTCCGGGCGCTTGCAGGTATAAGCCCCTTATAGGGGCAGAACAAACCACCGGCTAAGCCGGTGGTCATGATTATTACCGGAATTTCTTCTTCAGTTGGGAGGCGTTTGTCCATAGGATTCCAAGCGAACGCTTCAGCGATTGTCATGGAATTTTAATATTTATTTTACTTGTCTATCATTTACGCACGGAAGAGCTTGTGTTAGAATGTAGCAAAGGAGGCTGGCACTACAATGGATAAAAACGAATTTCTCAGTCAGTTAAGACAATCCCTAAGCGGAGAGGTCAGTGCTGATGTTATAGAGCAAAACATAAGATATTATGACCAGTATATTCCCTCTGGAGAGGAAGCAGATAGCGTCCTTGGTGAATTAGGAGATCCGCGACTGATTGCGAAAACAATAATTGAGTCAGAGAAAATCGCTCGGCAGAAAGGAAATCATTCCGGTGCTTATTCCGGCGGGTATGAGAGTTCCTATAATTATCAAAGCGATGATGATGACCCGGACTGGGAGCAAAGATGGGAGCAGGAGAATTCCGGGGCTCAAGGTGTTTTTTTTACAAAATTAAAATGGCAGCACAAATTGGTTCTAGCAGTGGCTGGAATTGTTTTATTAATGGTTCTTATCATGCTAAGTAAATTTATCATCGCTTTTATGTTTTCTGTCGGATTTCCGCTTATCCTGATCATATTAGTTATGATTTTGTTCAGGAAAAGGCGTTAAAACTTATAAAGATCAATAGAAAATGAAATGACCGCCAGGGGGAGCCAGGCGGTCATTTCGATGAGGGGAGTATAAATAATTAATAAGGGGTTAATTAACGCGCTAGGGATATCTCCCTAGCACCTATTAATTATAATACAGATAAAATTATTATGCAATATTTATATTTGTGAAAAAAGTGTAGTAAATTATGCAATTTTGAGATATTTGAGGTCAAACAGGCTTAAATAATACTATTTTATCTTTTTTATACTGCTAAATATATACAGTTTCCTATGAATATTTCGAGAAAAAGAGCAGATAATAAGTTTGCAATATCAAATTTCTATCTATTTATAGGAGGCCATCTATGACAAGCAATAACAATTCTAAGAACACTACTGGAACTGGAAACACTAGCAGAAATGCTAACACTAACAGCACTAACACTAACAACACTAACACATCCTCATCCAGAAACGCTAACACTGGAAACTATACAACCGGTTCTAGCCGCAACGTAAACTCTGGCAGCAAATGTGAAGACTCTTCTAAGAATGATGTTAGAAATAACACCAGTACTTCCAGAAGCAGTTCGACATCCAGAAACGCTAATACTAACAGATTCCGCGACCTGGACGACACAGAGAATAATTATTAATTGCTAGCAGATAATAAAAGCTGCCCAAAAGTGCTTCTCTTCAGTGCTCACTTTTGGGCAGCTTTTTTTAGATCATAAAAAGCTTCCATAGATGAGAATATGCTTGCAATGGCATAAGCTTGTTATATAAGTTATAAATATAAGCCTTTAAAAGCTTCATACAAGCTTCCTGTGTAATTATATACACTTTATAAAGCTCATGCTTATTATCACAAGCATAGACTACATACATGCCCTTATAAGCCTCCAGGAGATCTTAAATTGCAGATTGGAACATTTTCACCATTCCCCTGTGCTTTTTAATTATTCCCCTCAATTTAATAGCAGAGTAATTTTGTTTGAATATGATATAAAAGAGAATATTTTAAACCAAAATAAGGAGGTGCAGTAGGGGATGTCATTTGAAACCATACGTCCGGGTGATATTGAAAAATATATCGGCCGGCCGAATGTATTGATTGTAGATTTGAGAGATAAAATAGAATATGATGCGGGACATATTCCCGGAGCTGTAAATATTCCCTATGAAGACCTTGAGGACTATGCAAATCGTTTCCGGAAGAATGATCTGCTTATTTTTTACTGTGACCGTGGTAATATCAGTTTACTTGCAGCCAGAGATTTAGGAAAGTTGGGGTATCAGATTAAGAGTTTATATGGAGGACTCCGGCAATATCGGGGCAGATTAGTGAGAAGCCGCTAGATTTCATTGACGAATGGATAAAAGAGCTTTAAAATAACATATGCAGTAAAATTAACAAACGCGAAGACGGAGGTAGGAATGAAGCAGTTTGAATATATTTCAACGTGCCATTTTGGATTAGAGGCAGTTCTGAAACGTGAGCTGACTGATCTTGGCTGCGAGATTATAAAGGTTGAGGATGGCAAGGTTACCTATACCGGAGATTTAAATACATGCGCAAGAGCAAATATGTTCTTACGCACTACAGAAAGGGTATTGTTAAAGGTTGGTTCCTTTCATGCAGAAACCTTTGATGAATTATTTGAAAATACCAAGAAACTACCCTGGGAGGATTACCTTCCGGAGAATGCCAGGTTCTGGGTGGCAAAAGCAAATTCGGTGAATAGTAAACTGTTCAGTCCGTCGGATATCCAATCCATTATGAAAAAAGCCATCGTGGAGCGAATGAAGTTAAAGTACAGGAAGGATTGGTTTGATGAGAGCGGCGAATCCTATCCGATCCGTGTTACCATATTAAAGGATGAGGTTACGGTCAGCATTGATACTACCGGAGAATCCCTGCATAAGCGAGGCTATCGAAGATTGACCAGCAAGGCTCCGATCACAGAGACCCTGGCAGCTGCATTAATTATGCTAACCCTTTGGAATAAGGATCGGATCCTAGTTGACCCCTTCTGTGGAAGTGGTACCATTCCTATTGAAGCAGCCCTGATCGGGGCAAGAATTGCTCCCGGTATCAATCGGCAGTTTCTTGCACAGACCTGGTCGAATTTATATCCTTCCCAACTATGGAGTGAGGCAAAGGATGAAGCAAATGATATGATTCTGAAGGATGTGGAAAAGACCATACAGGGATATGACCTTGACGGTGAGATCGTTAAAGCAGCCAGACAGAATGCCAGATGGGCAGGTGTGGATCATCTTATACATTTCCAGCAGAAACCCCTTCGAGACTTAAGCAGCAGTAAAAAATATGGTTTTATAATTACGAATCCACCTTATGGCGAGCGTCTCGAGGAGAAGAAAGAGTTGCCTGAGTTATACAGGGAGATGGGTAAGGTATTCTCCTCCCTTGATTCCTGGTCCTATTATATTATTACCGCCTATGAGGAGGCCCAGAAATATATGGGCAGACAGGCGGATAAGAACAGAAAGATCTATAATGGCATGATGAAGACCTATTTTTATCAATATATGGGCCCCAAGCCCCCGAAGCAGGGAGGTACGAAAAAAGCAGAATAATCAGATGACCCCTGGTATCAGATTGATATAGGCAGTATTGGTAATAAGACGATAATTGGTTGGTTTAGACCAACCTTAGCATCATATAAGTAAAGATGTTAGGTTCAAGCGTAGCTAGAATACTGATCTTCGAAAGGATAAATCTATCTTTTCAGATACAGTAAGAAGCTGGTTCTTGATCCTAACATCTTTTATCTTTTAGAAGCTTTTTCATAAATGAAGCTTTTTATGTACGAAGTTTTTCATTATGTACTTTTTTCTACAGGAGAAACCGTTTTTTACAGGTTATGGTTTACCACCTTATATTCTTTTGGAAATCCATTGAAGTATATCCTGATAAACCTCACTGCTATTTATTTCGTTTAATAATTCATGCCGGCATTCCGGATAAAGCTTTAAGGTGTAATTACTGAAACCAAGTCTCTTCAGCAGGGATGCAAACTTTTGGACATCCCTTCCGTATCCACCAACAGGATCCTTTTCACCGCTGATGATTAGTAGGGGAAGCTCCTTACGGGTTAGTGCAATCAATCTTTTCTTGCCTGCATTGGCGGTAAGCTTTAGTAAATCATGATACAGGCTGGCAGTACAGGTGTAACCGCAATAGGGATCATGCATGTAGGCACCGACCACAGGATTACTCCTTGAGAGCCAGTCATAGGCAGTACGAGTGGATAAGGATGTATACTTTTTACTGCCAAACATTAGATTATTCAGGAATGGTGAGATATGCCTCGGACCTTTAAAACGTTTCACCATAGCAGCAAGGAATAATCCCGGCTGCAGCTGATATTTTGGAGGATGGGCTGTTCCACAGAGGATAACACCGTTAAATTTATCGAAGGACTGGATAACATTTCGTGCGATCAGAGAACCCATGCTGTGCCCAAAGAGGAGGAACTTGTTACTGCGATTATTTTCTGAGATATACTCACAGGCAGCAAGGGCATCCTCAACAATGAACTGATGACCTTTTTCCATGCCAAAGAAACCTAGTTCGCTGATCTTTCGGTCCATTCCATGGCCACGGTGATCATAGGTGAATACATCATAGCCGTTGCTTACCAGATACTCTGCAAATTTCTGATAGCGCTTTTGATGCTCTGCCATGCCGTGTAATATTAAAATGCTTGCTTTTGGTTTCTCAGCAGTTTTATATTGCGTTATTTTAAAACTATATCCGTCTTTCTGTTTTATCGTCGTATAAGCAATTTCGCTCATAACCCCTTATCTCCTTCTCCTTACATTAGTTAGAAAGGTGGTAACAACTTTACCCAGTTAATTTCATTATATCTGCTGATTTATTAGAAAGCAACAATAAGTATGGGAAATTTGACCCATAAATCTACATATTAACCCAAATAATCGTAAAAAATTATTGTACTTAAAGCAAGGTTACGCTATAATCATTATATTATAGGAAAATTGTGCGAAAAAACAAGAAATTTTGCGAACCCGAAAGGGGGTAATGGGGAT
>JAJUHH010000241.1 GCA_029267975.1 Clostridiales bacterium | reverse complement strand
GAATATTATCAAATTAAAAAAGGGGAATACGCAGTTCATTTGAGAGTCATCGAGCGTGATGTTTCCCTGATCGATCTATCCTTAATCGTTACAACAGAGGAGGAAGCCTCTCTCATGTGCAACAACTGGAGGGAGAAAAGCTCTGACATCTATGCCTATCTGGTCACCACTCTGATGGAAGCTAAGTAAATCAAAGCTCAATATATGAAATACTCTGTGACTTAGCTTAGCAATAAAAACTTCTGTGGCTTAGCCCAGTACAAGAAAAGCTCCTGTGCCTAAACCCAGGAGCTTTTCTTAGTTCTCTATTTACATTTTACGGTATCAGGGAGCCTATGGCCTATATAGAAGTCTATGGCTGATATAAGCTTACTCCGCTTTTCCCTCAGCTACCTGTGGAAGGCAGATCTCTTCAATACAAGCCCAGATTTCCTCTCTACCCTGTTTGGTGGCAGCCGAGAATGGAAATATCTTGGTCTCCGGCGTTGCCTGAAGACCTTCACGTAGAATTTTAACCTGCTTTTGAATCTGACTTCTGTTAATCTTATCTAGCTTTGTGGCGATAATTATCGGCTGAAAGCCCTGATACACAATCCAGTCATACATATTCTTATCATTCTGGGAGGGTGCATGCCTGATATCCAGCAGTAGAAATACCGCTTTCAGCTGCTTGGAGCTTCGCAGATACTTCTCGATCATTTTGCCCCATTTCTCCCTGGTTGTCTCCGATACCTTTGCATAGCCATATCCGGGTAGATCAACGTAATACAGCTCCTGATTGATATTATAGAAATTTATAGTCTGCGTCTTTCCTGGCTGAGCCGAAGTTCTGGCCAGTGATTTACGGTTCATCAGGGCATTGATCAGTGAGGATTTTCCCACATTTGATTTACCGGCAAAAGCCACCTCCGGCTTATCATTAACGGGTAGAACACTGGTAATTCCACAGACTGTCTCTAGTTCAGCACTTTTTATTATCATTTGATCTTCACTCCTTGGTCCTGCATGCTCGCATAAAAGGGGGTGTCTCACAACACCCCCATATCATTATGCTATTTCATTTTTACTTTTTTTTGCATTACGCTTTACAATCGGCTTTCTGGCCACATTTTCATCAGATAATATCACTGTAGGCGGGGTATTCTTCATAACTGCGTCTTTGGTAATGATGCATTTGATCGCCCTGGCTTCTGAAGGAACATGATACATGGTATCCATCATAACATCCTCCAGTATTGCCCGAAGACCTCTTGCTCCTATCTTTCTTGCAAAGGAACGTCTTGCTATCTCCTCCAGCGCGCTATCTTCGAATTCCAGCTCAACGCCATCTAATTCAAACAGCTTCTTATACTGCTTTGTTATAGCATTTTTCGGCTCTGTCAGAATCTTTACCAAAGCTTCTTCATCCAACATATCAAGCGCAACTGTTACCGGAACACGGCCTACAAACTCTGGAATAAGACCGAATTTGATTAAATCCTGAGGCATGGTCTGACGGAACAGCTCACCCACATTGGTCTTATTCTTCTCAATAATTTGTGCATTAAAGCCGATGGACTTTTGGCCAATTCTTGATTCAATTATTTTCTCCAGTCCGTCAAAGGCTCCACCACAAATAAACAGAATATTGGTGGTATCAATCTGGATAAATTCCTGATGGGGATGCTTTCTTCCACCCTGGGGAGGAACGGAAGCAACCGTACCTTCCAGTATCTTCAGCAGGGCCTGCTGTACACCTTCACCGGAGACATCCCTGGTGATGGAGGTATTCTCTGACTTTCTGGTTATTTTATCAATCTCATCGATATAAATAATGCCATATTCAGCACGTTCAATATCAAAATCCGCAGCCTGAATAATCTTAAGCAAAATGTTCTCCACATCTTCACCTACATAACCGGCTTCGGTTAGTGCGGTAGCGTCTGCAATGGCAAAAGGAACATTCAATAATTTGGCCAATGTCTGGGCAAGATAGGTCTTACCGGAACCTGTGGGT
Source organism: Clostridiales bacterium (assembly GCA_029267975.1). Classification (GTDB taxonomy): domain Bacteria; phylum Bacillota; class Clostridia; order Lachnospirales; family Lachnospiraceae; genus Mobilitalea. The sequence continues at coordinate 2,872 of JAJUHH010000241.1, read as the reverse complement.
CCTATCATCAGAATATTACTCTTTTGCAGCTCAACATCCAGGTCTTTCTCTGCTAGTACTCTTTTGTAATGATTGTATACAGAGACGGCAAGAACTTTCTTTGCTTCCTCCTGACCAACTACATGCTGGTCTAAAAAGGCTTTAATCTCTGCGGGCTTTAATAGATTTATATCCGTATTGATTACCGGCTCGCCTTCGAATTCTTCCTCTATAATCTCACTGCATATCTCGATACATTCATCGCAAATATACACGCCTGGTCCGGCAATCAGTTTTCTTACCTGATCCTGAGTTTTATTGCAAAAGGAACATCTAAGCTGCTTTCTTTCATCTACCTTTCCTGCCACTGCCAATTCACCTCATTCTCTCTTTTAAAGAGCAGATTATCCTGAATACCTGAATTATCTGCTGACTAATATGCCATCAATAATTCCGTATTCTTTGGCTTCTTGTGCGCTCATATAGAAATCTCTTTCTGTATCCACCTCAATCACTGATAAAGGCTTACCGGTGTTTGCTGCAAGAATTTCATTGAGCTTTCTTCTGGTCTTTATAATATTATCTGCTACTATCTTAATATCTGTTGCCTGACCCTTAGCACCGCCGGAAGGCTGATGGATCATAACCTCCGCATTGGGCAGAGCAAATCTCTTACCTTTGGTACCTCCGGCTAATAAGAAGGCTCCCATACTTGCTGCCATACCGATGCAGATCGTAGAAACGTCGCACTTGATATAATTCATGGTATCATAAATTGCCATACCTGCAGTTACTGATCCGCCAGGGCTATTAATATAGAAATTAATATCCTTACCCGGGTCCTCAGACTCCAGGAATAACATCTGAGCTACTACTAAACTTGCGGTAACATCATTTACCTCTTCACCAAGGAAAATGATTCTTTCCTTTAACAGTCTTGAATAGATGTCGTAGCTTCTCTCGCCACGGCTCGTTTGTTCAATGACATAAGGTACTAAACTCATACATTTATCCTCCTTATCATATTTATCGTAACATAAGATACTTGCATTGTAGTGTAAAATATACTTGTTTCATGTGAGTCAAATCACATTTTTTATCTACAGCATCGTTTCTGAAGCGTTATTACACTTCCTTAGACTTTTCAACGATAAGGTCAACAGCCTTCTGAACTGCGATGTCTGCCTTAATCTGCTCTTTTTCCTTCTCGCCGATTAACTCCTTTAATTTATCAACTTCCATCTGATACATGGAAGCCATCTCGCCAAGTTCCTTCTCAAGCTCTTCCTCAGACACCTCAATCTTCTCAGCCTTTGCAACCGCTTCCAGCACAAGTCTGCTCTGAATACGCTTTAAAGCCTGAGGTCTTAAGCTCTCAATGAACTTCTGAGAATCCATTCCGGTAAACTGGAAATACTGCTCTAAGGAAAGACCCTGATACTGCACTCTCTGAGCAAATTCTTCTGCCATCTGGTTAACCTGGGCATTGATCATAGCATCCGGAATCTCCATGGTTGCATTCTCAATCACCTTATCAACAAGTTCATTTTCCTTGGCTGTCTTTAATTCCTTCTCTTTGTTTTCCTTAATTGTAGCCTTGATATTCTCTTTGTATTCATCTAAAGTATCAAATTCGGATACATCCTGAGCAAAATCATCATCCAGTGCAGGAAGCTCCTTAACCTTGATTTCCTTGATCTTTACCTTAAAGAGTGCAGGCTTGCCAGCCAGTTCCTTCGCATGATACTCCTCGGGGAAGGTTACGTTAACATCAACCTCATCACCGATCGCCTTACCGATTAACTGCTCCTCAAAGGTATCAATAAAGGAATGGGAACCGATGGTTAAGGAATAGTCCTCACCCTTGCCGCCTTCAAATGCTTCTCCGTCAACAAATCCTTCAAAGTCGATCACTGTAATATCGCCATCCTGAATCGCTCTGTCAGTTACGGAGATGGTTCTGGAATTCTGCTCAAGCTCCTTGTTGATCCGAGCCATGACCTCATCCTCAGTAACCGTTACTTCCTTCTTCTCAACCTTAAGTCCCTTATAGGTGCCTAACTTCACCTCAGGCTTTAATGCAACCTCAGCGGTGAAGATGAAGCTTTTTCCTTTTTCTATCTGAACTACGTCAATCTCAGGTCTTGATACTATTTCAAGTCCGCTCTCATCTGCTGCCTTGGCATAAGCTTCAGGAATCAGTGCATTTGCTGCATCCTCATAGAAAATGCTCGCACCATACATCTTCTCAATGAGAGCACGGGGAGCCTTACCATTGCGGAAGCCCTGTACTTTAATCTTATTCTTATTTTTTAAATACGCTTTCTCTAAAGCAGCCTCAAATTCCTCAGCGGAAGCTTCTATCGTAAGCTTTGCCATATTTTTCTCTAATTTTTCTACCTGTAAACTCATTTCTTCCTCCAATTTTCTGGGATGTATCACTACTCCCTTTAATATTTTTCGTACGTTACTTTTTGCTATTTATGTCCATTCCATACGCCTATTCGCAAAAGTATATATAACATGTCTTTTTGCAGACATTTTGACAATAGTATATTATAACATAAGAATTCTGTAAATACTATATTTAATTTAAATATAGGATGAATTCACCTGATCCTGTGCTCCGAAATCCTCTGTCCGGATCAAAGGTGTCTGACCTCTGTTGGCTTGTGAACGATATCTACTCTATTACATGTCCCTGGGATTTCAGTGCCTCCACAACGATATTCACCTGCTGGGCACAGATTTCCTGGCTTGCAGCCTCTACCATTACCCGGATCACAGGCTCTGTTCCGCTCTCACGAACCAGGATACGTCCATTCTCTCCTAATTCCTGCTCCACCTTCTTCACTGCTTCTGCCACTACAGGATCTTCCTTGGCAGCCTTTTT
>JAJUHH010000240.1 GCA_029267975.1 Clostridiales bacterium | reverse complement strand
CACGAAAGTAAAAAGCTTCCTCCTGGGGATCCTCCACCATATAATCACATTCAAGATACTGACCCTTTTCTTTCAAAGCTGCAAAGATCTTAGTATAAAGTCCGACTTTTTCCTTAGGACTAAAGTGATGCAGGGTCTGAAAGGATATGGCTGCATCATAATGATCCTTCCTGAATTCATGATCGAAATAGCTTGCATTGATCAGCTCCAGCTTCTTATCCGGATGCTTTTCCTTCAGCTTATCAAGCATGGCCTGGGTCAGATCTATTCCGGTGACCTCTACCTTGGGATTGCTCTTAAATATCTCATCCAGCTCCAGGCCGGTACCACATCCTAAATCTAATAAGCTATTTGCTTCTAAGGGTACAAGCTGAGCCATTATCTTATATGCTTCCTTGCATCCCGGCACATTAGTTAACATATGCTCATCATAACCATCCACTCGAACCGTAAAGAAATCACTCATTTTTTCAATTTTCATTTATCCAACCTCCCACAGGTATAGTGCTTAATATGCAATTACATCCATTATATATCATTTTTCATATAATCAAAATATATTATTATGTAATTAAGCGAAAGCCTCCCACACAGGACCCTTTTTGGAGATCTTAATATCTATCATAGCGTAAACAGTAGCATGAATAAAATAAACAGAGGCAAAATAAGCAAATATTCATTGACAAATGCAATACAATTGGTTATACTACCATCTGTAAAGAAAATTACTTTACAGGTGGTGTTTTTATGTATCGTCAGGAAACTCAGATCGAGAAGCTGGATGAGATTGTGGAACAGTCCATTTTATATGATTTTTATGGCGAATTGCTAAGCAATCATAAAAAGCAGATCTTTGAAGATTACGTTCTCAATGATATGTCTCTGGGAGAGATTGCCGCAGAACAAGGGATTAGCAGACAGGGTGTCCATGATATTGTAAAACGCTGCACACTAGAACTAAGAGAATACGAGGAAAAGTTGTCCCTGGTTAGAAAATTTCAATCCATTAAGGATAAGTTAAGCAAGATGAAAGAGATTGTAGCTCAGACAGAGGACAGCAATGATATAACAGAAATCGGTACCATAGCAGCATTGGCAGATGATATTTTAAAGGAGCTGTAATCCATATGGCATTTGAGAGTTTATCAGATAAACTGCAGAATATATTTAAAGGCTTAAAGGGAAAGGGTCGCCTTTCCGAGAATGATGTTAAGAGCGCATTAAAAGAAGTCAAGATGGCGTTACTGGAAGCCGATGTTAACTTTAAGGTGGTTAAAAACTTTGTAAATACCGTACAGGAACGAGCAGTCGGCCAAGATGTATTAAACAGTCTGACACCCGGACAGATGGTAATAAAGATCGTTAATGAGGAAATGGTGAGGCTTCTGGGTGAGGAAACGACGGAGCTTCAATTAAGACCGGCCAATGAAATCACCGTCATAATGATGTGCGGTCTTCAGGGTGCAGGTAAGACGACCACCGTAGCAAAGTTAGCAGGTAAGCTTAAGTCTAAGGGCCGTAAGCCCTTATTGGTAGCCTGCGACATCTACCGTCCCGCAGCCATTGAGCAGCTGCAGATCAACGGTGATAAGCAGGGTGTCAGCGTATTCTCCATGGGAGATAAGCATAAACCCCTGAATATTGCGAAAGCCGGTTTAGAGCATGCAGCGAAAAATGGTTATAATGTAGTAATGATAGATACCGCCGGACGACTTCATATTGATGAAGCCATGATGGAAGAGCTGCAGGAGATTAAATCAAATATTACCGTGCATCAGACCCTTCTTGTGGTTGATGCCATGACTGGTCAGGATGCGGTGAATGTATCCGAATTATTCAATCAGAAGCTTTCCATCGATGGTGTTATTTTAACCAAGTTAGATGGTGATACCCGTGGTGGTGCGGCACTTTCCATTCGTGCAGTAACCGGCCGCCCCATCCTTTATGTAGGTATGGGTGAGAAATTATCCGATCTGGAGCAGTTTTATCCAGATCGTATGGCTTCCCGTATTCTAGGTATGGGAGATATCTTAACCTTAATCGATAAGGCCCAGGCTGATTTTGATGAGACTAAGGCAAAAGAGCTGGAGAAGAAGATCCGTAAGTCGGAATTTGACTTCAATGATTTCCTGGAGCAGATGCAGCAGGTAAAGAAGATGGGTGGTATTTCTGATCTTCTCGGAATGATCCCCGGAATGGGCAATAAGCTGAAGGATGTTGAGATTGACGAGAAACAGCTTGCCTCCACAGAAGCCATCATTTATTCCATGACCAAGGCGGAGCGTTCCAATCCCGATATTCTCAATCCTTCCCGCAAGAAGAGGATAGCCGCGGGAGCAGGGGTAGATATCAGCCAGGTAAATGCTCTGGTAAAGCAGTTTGAGCAGTCTAAGAAGATGATGAAGCAGTTTTCCGGTATGATGGGCGGCAAAGGAAAGAAACGCGGCGGATTTAAACTGCCCTTTGGATTTTAACAAGCGTTGTAGCTTTATTTAAGTTTACAATAGATACACATTTTTAAGGAGGTGAAATGAATGGTAAAGATTAGATTAAAGAGAATGGGTCAGAAAAAGGCTCCTTTCTATAGAATTGTTGTTTCCGATTCCAGAACACCCAGAGATGGTAGATTCATCGAGGAAATCGGTACCTATGATCCTACACAGAATCCGAGTGCTTTCAACGTAAATGCAGAAGCAGCAAAGAAGTGGTTAGCAAACGGAGCACAGCCTACAGACACCGTAGGTAAGATCTTCAAGAACGCTGGTATTCTATAATAGGCATCCAGGATTGGAGGCATTGTATGAAGGAATTAGTCGAAATCATCGCTAAGTCACTTGTGGATCATCCCGATGAGGTTGTAGTTACGGAAAAAGAAACCGATAAGGCAATTGTTGTAGAATTAAAGGTCGCTTCTGAAGATATGGGTAAGGTGATCGGCAAACAGGGCCGTATTGCAAAGTCCATTCGTACCGTAGTAAAAGCAGCCGCAACAAAGGATGACAAGAAGGTAGTAGTTGAGATCCTGCAGTAACAGCAGATCCAATTTACAGTTTTTCTGTGCAGAATCAAGAAGCTGTCTGTTATGTTACGACATAGTAGAACAGCTTCTTTTTGTAGAAATGAGGTAACGGATGGATAATTATCTTAGAGTAGGTGTAATAACCACAACGCACGGGATCCGGGGCGAAGTAAAGGTATTCCCAACCACGGATGACCCAAAGCGCTTTCTGGACTTAAAAAGAATATTTCTTGATACCGGCAAGGAGCTTCTGCCCCTTGAGATAGAGAATGTCAAGTTCTTTAAACAGCTGGTAATACTGAAGTTTAAAGGGATTGATAATATTAATGACATCGAAAAATATCGCAGTAAAGACCTGCTGATCCTTCGTGAGGATGCGGTTCCTCTTGAAGAAGGGGAATACTTCATCTACGACTTGATCGATTCAGAGGTATTTACCGAGGACGGCAATAAACTGGGCATACTTACTGAGATTATTACAACTGCTGCCAATGATGTATATGTGGTTAAGACCAAGGAAGGGAAAGAGATCTTAATTCCTTCCATCAAAGACTGTATTCTTGATATAGATGTGGACAAGAAAAAGATCATTGTGCATTTGCTGCAGGGTATGCTATGAGATTATTTTGGATAGCTACGAGCAAGACATTAATTTAAGATAAATGGAATACAAAGAAGGACACTTTTGTATTCGGAAGTGAGGATAGGATGAATTTTCATATACTGACACTTTTTCCTGACATGATTATGCAGGGCCTTAATACCAGCATTACCGGCAGAGCTATCGATAAGAGGATTATTAAGGTGAATCCGGTAAATATCAGGGATTTCAGTAATGATAAGCACAGCCGGGTAGATGATTATCCTTACGGGGGCGGTGCAGGCATGGTGATGCAGGCTGAGCCTGTTTATAAAGCCTATGACTATCTGCTTAACAGCATAAAGCAGTCAAAAGAGAACCCCAATGACTTTCAAAAGCCTAAGGTAATCTATGTAACGCCTCAGGGAAGTATCTTCCATCAGACCAAGGCCCAGGAGCTGGCCAAAGAAGAAGACCTGATCTTCTTATGCGGTCATTATGAGGGGATTGATGAACGTGTACTTGATATGATCGTTACTGATTATATTTCCATCGGAGATTATGTCCTGACCGGCGGTGAACTGCCTGCAATGGTCATGATTGATGCCATATCCAGATTAATTCCCGGTGTTTTAAATAATGAGGTATCCTCTGAATTTGAAAGCTTACAGGATAATCTTCTGGAATATCCACAGTATACCAGACCGGAAGTTTTTATGGGACAGAGAGTACCCGAGGTTCTGTTATCCGGCCATCATGCCAAGGTCGACGCCTGGAGGCGGGAGCAGTCCATTCTTCGAACCTATGAACGACGTCCGGATCTATTAGAGAAAGCTCCGCTTACAGAGAAAGAGCGGAAGTTCCTTGCACAATATCATGCTCAGAATAAAAATAGTGATATCGAGTGAAAAGAATTCGTATTCCGGATAGAATCGCTGTTTTTAGAAGCACATGAACAACTTTGTTAAATGATACATCTTATAAAATAATTTAGCATAATGAGAGTGCATCTATCGAAAACCTCCTTTAATGTTGTTTGGACGACGTGTATTTATCCAGAGGCTTTCGCATAGATGCATTTCTTAAGCAACAAAGCAAAATGTTGGAACTGTGTGCTTTTCACACACCAACATTTTATTATAGAAAAAAAGTTATCCGAGTTTTATTATTTATACTTATGGCGATAATAGCGTTTAATATAATAATTTTTGGACATCGTCATTACAAAAAAGAGCAATTAAATCATATTCTGACAGATATTCAGGTGCATCTGCTGCAGAAGT
>JAJUHH010000239.1 GCA_029267975.1 Clostridiales bacterium | reverse complement strand
GGGGATCATTTGCATGTGCATGAAAGGCTGCGAATAAGTCAAGCTCGGAGTTTTCCTCAATCTCAACACCTAAATTGTAAAGCTGCTTAATGGGTGCGTTGCAGGCCAGGAAATCCTGTGGACGGGGACCAAAGGAAATAATCTTTAAATTGCTTAAACCAATAATCGCCCTTGCAACAGGTAGGAATTCTTCAATCATACCGGCAATCTCCTGGGGAGTGCCAACCGGATATTCCGGGATATAAGCCCTGATCCCACGCAGCTTCAGGTTATAGCTTGCATTTAGCATTCCGCAGTAAGCATCGCCTCTGCCATCTAAGAGGTCATCGCCGCTTTCTTCGGCTGCTGCAACATACATAACAGGTCCGTCAAAATATTTTGCAAGCAATGTCTCTGCAGTCTCCGGTCCAAAGTTGCCCAGATATACCACAAGCGCATTGCAGCCTGCTTCTTTTACCTCCTCCAGAGCTTTCTTCATATGTAATTCATTTTCAACAGTAGTGGGACATTCGTAGATGATACCCTTCTTTTCATAAGCGGCTACTACCGCTTTTCGTCTGCTGGCAGACAGCTCCATGGGGAAGCAGTCACGGCTCACAGCGATAATACCTAATCTGACCTTTGGTATGTTCATTCCTTCGTCCTCCATTAATCAATATATAGTTACTAAAATATATCTGTTTCTAATTATATTTGCTTTGATTAATATAGTCAATGAATAATCATGCAAATTGCATGCGGATCGTCAGTGCATTTATTAAGATTAGTGTAAGGAAAGCCCTGAATGATTTTTCGTCCGCCTGAAAATAATATTGAATAAGAGTAAGAAGTATGTTAGGATTAATTTGACAATTCTGTATCAATTTTCAAGTGATCAGATCAAAATAAATAGACCAAAAAGGGGAATGAAGATGAGCGACAATAACAATCCGTATGCAAATAACAATGAACCATACAATCAGGATAACAATCCACCCCAAAATGATCAGCCCGGCAATCATCTAGCGGGGAATGATCCGTCAGGCAATCAGCAATCCGGCAGTCAGCAGTTTACTTATCAGCCTGACCAAGCGCAGACAGGATATCAACAGTCTGGTTACCAGCCGTCCGATTACCAACAAGCCGGTTACCAACAGTCTGGGGGTCAGCAGTTTGGCTACCAGCGAGCAGGAGATCAGCAGCCCTACGGCCAGTATCAGCAACCGCAATATCAATCATCTGACTGGTCGAACCAGCAATATAATCAGAACCCGTACAATCAGCAATATTACTCTCAATATCAGCAAAACCAGCCACAGAGTAATGGGATGGCAATCGGTGCCCTGGTATGCGGTATTCTGGGATTTTTACTTAGCTGCTGCTGGTTTATCTCTTTACCATTATCCATTATCAGCATTATACTGGGCATTATCGTCTTAAAGAAGAATAAGGCCGGAAGAACAATGGCGATCATAGGTATCATTCTTGGTGCGATAACGATTATCATTGGGATTGTTGTTATTGCGATAGGCTTCCTTTCCTTCTCAAGCGGTGAATTCCAAAACCTGTATCAACAATACTATGATGAAATTACAAGAGAAATGGAGCAATCCCTCTATTAATGAAATCAAAAACTCCTCCTTATCCGGCAGATGCTTCTGCATAAGGAGGAGTTTTTTTATCTGGCATGTTTGATATTGTTAAGGGGCAAGGGCAGGAATAAAATTACGCATGATGAGGTAGACCAAAACAATTGCGATGAGCAGTATATAAAATCCGAGCTGCCTTGGAAGAAGGCGAAGTTTTTTTCCAAAGCTGTATGCCACTAGCTCTGCATAGGCCGTGAGAGCGATCAGCAGCAGGATAATTGGTACAATATTAAATTGAATCGCCAGGGATAAGTCTCCTTCAAGCAGAGCAGCAACACTGCGGGTATTACCACAGGCAGGGCAATACAGACCAAAATGTGAATACAGGTAGCAGGGAGGCAAGAGCTGCATCCAGCCCAATATAATATCTTTACAAAGGTATAACAGCATTAGTCCAAGCGGGATCAGAAGCGCCAGACACCTGGCCCAGGTTTTTCCTTTCATATGATTTACCCCATTTCTTTCGTACTAGGGACAGTATAACATATTTCAATCAGATAGAATACGCTGAATTCATACTTGTGATAGCATTAGGAATGATATATAATAGGAAAACAAAAATACGGAAGGAAAAAAACGGATGAATTTGAAGGAATATCTAAAGGAACATCAAGTAATTATGGATGGTTCTATGGGGACCTATTACTGCAGTATAGTTAATCAGCCGGATGCGGTGCCGGAGCTTGCCAATCTTTCGAATCCAGCCGTTATAAAGCAGATTCATATCGATTATATCAAAGCCGGAGCACATTTGATCAGAACTAATACCTTTGCTGCCAGCTGTGAGATGCTTCATTGTGGGGAAGAAGAGCAAAAAAAGATTGTCAAAGCCGCTTGCCAACTGGCTAAGGAGGCTGCCAATACAGATAGGGTTGGTCAGAATGAGAAGACTGGGACAGATGTGGAGGGGCAGAATGCTAAGACCGGGACAGATGTGGAAGGTCAGCGGCATGAAGGAGTTTGGATTCTGGGAGATATCGGCCCCATCCCCGAAACTGCAGAGCTGGAGGAAGAGGCAGTGCTTGCGGAGTATAAAAAGCTCTGCGATCTTTTTATAGAAGAAGGCTTAGACGGAATACATTTTGAGACCTTTTCCAGTCCTCATTATATTGAAGAGCTGGCTGCTTATATCAAAGGTATCAGGCCGGATATGTTCGTCATGGCAAGTTTTTGTGTGAATAAGAACGGCTTTACGGCCTCTGGAATCCGGGCTGCACGTATTCTTGAGAAGGTTGCCCAGATAGAAGAAATTGATGCCTGTGGCCTCAATTGCGGCGTGGGTTCCGGCCATATGCAGCTATTGGCCAAGCGAATTAGCTTTCCTGCAGGCAAATATATATATATATCCCCCAATGCGGGATACCCGGAGCAGCTGCAAAACCGCATGGTTTTTATGGATAATGCCAGATATTTCGCGGAGAACATGAAGCTCATTGCCGACTTAGGCATTGATCTCCTTGGCGGATGCTGCGGAACAACACCGGAATATATCAGGGCCCTGTCCCAGAAGCTGTCCGGACAAGAACGTAGGAAACGTCAAGGAACCATTTCCAATATGACCGAGAGTAACACAAAGCCGGTCAGGGAAAATGAGTTTTATCAGTTGCTAAAAAGCGGTAAGAAGGTTATTGCTGTAGAGCTTGATCCACCTTTTGATGCTAATATTGATCAGATCATGGAATGTGCCCATGTGGTCAAGGCAAAAGGTGCTGATGTTATCACCTTTGCGGATTCCCCTCTGGGGAGAAGTCGTGTGGACTCTGTACTAATGGGCATCAAGATCGCCGAAGAAACCGGTCTGACGGTGATGCCACATATCTGCTGCCGCGATCGTAATATGATCTCCATGCGGTCCGTGCTGCTGGGAGCTTATATCCATGGGATCCGTAATCTCCTTCTGGTAACCGGAGACCCGGTTCCCGGAGAGAGCAGAGTGTCCACTACGGCAGTATTTGATTATAACTCAGTACAGCTGATGGATTACGTAAAGGAAATGAATGTGGAGCATTTTTCTGCTGAACCTATTTATTACGGTGGAGCACTTAACCACGGAAGAGGGACGGTGGAAAAGGTTGTTGAGCGTATGAAACGTAAGATTGACGCAGGCGCCAGGTTTTTTCTAACCCAGCCTATTTATTCCCAGGAGGATGCGGAGCGGATCAGACAGATTAAGGAACGGGTGGATACAAAGATATTGTGCGGAATTATGCCCCTGGTAAGCTATCGCAATGCTTCCTTTATCAAGAACGAAATGGGGCAGATCCATGTTCCGGATGAGATTATCGCCAGATATCAGCCCGATATGTCCAGAGAAGAAGCAGAGCAGGTTGGCGCAATGATTGCAAAAGAAGTGATGCAAATGCTTGATTCGGTTGCGGACGGTTATTATTTTATGCTGCCCTTTAACCGGGTTAGCTTAATGGATAAGATATTGGGTTAAGCATATAACTCGAGAATATAGTATTGATTTTGAGTAACTATTGGAGCGTGTAATCAGTGGTTTGAAAGGTACAGGTGCTTATGACAAGAAAGGAATTTAAAGAATTAACACAATCAAAAATAGTAATCATGGATGGTGCTACCGGCAGCAACCTGCAAAAGCGGGGCATGCCCACCGGTGTGTGCCCGGAGGACTGGATCCTTGGTCATTCCCAGCTTGCTGCGGAGCTTCAAGGAGAATTTCTTGAAGCGGGCACTGATATCCTGCTGGCACCCACCTTCACTGCCAATCGGATCAAACTCAGGGAATACGGCCTGGAAGATCGCATGCAGGAGATCAACCAGAGTTTGGTTGAGGTGTCAAAGACAGCCATTGCGGACTACCGTAAGAAGACCGGCAGTACCAGGGACATCTATATTGCAGCTGACCTTACCATGACCGGTGAGCAGCTCTATCCCCTGGGGAATATGACCTTTGAAGCCCTGGTGGAGGTATATAAGGAACAGCTAAGCTATCTTCTGCCTACTGGAGTAGATCTTGTAGTGGTAGAGACCATGATGAGCCTTCAGGAATGTCGTGCAGCCCTGCTGGCAGTCAAAGAAAGCTGCGACCTTCCTGTGATTATCTCCATGACCTTTAATGAAAACCAGAGAACCCTGTACGGAACGGATCCAAGGACGGCTGTAATTGTATTGCAGAGTATGGGAGCCGATGCAGTGGGAATTAACTGCTCCACCGGCCCCGATAAGATGATAGATATCATAAAGGAAATGAAAGAGTATGCCCATGTTCCCATTATGGTAAAGCCCAATGC